>JAXDMI010000082.1:0-3145 GCA_034666145.1 Myxococcales bacterium
GGGCGGCCCACGGCGTTTGCGGGTTCGCCTTCGCGGACGATTTCTTCGCAGCGGCGCGCGAGCTCTTCGGCGGTGCGCGGGCGCTTCGAAGGATCGGGATCGAGCATTGCCAGGATGAGGCTTTGGGTGCCCGGGCGGAGGACGCGCGCGACGTCGTCGTCGAAGGGCGGCGGTGCGGAGGCTTGCGCGCGCATCGCGTCGCGGAGCCCGATGCCGGAGAACGGATGCGCCCCCGACACCAGGCGATACGCGACGAGACCGAGCACGTAGCGGTTGGCGGCGTTGTCCCACGGCGCGCCGCTGGCTTGCTCGGGAGGCGTCCAGCGTGGCGAAGGTCCGCTGCTCGTGCCGCTCGTGGTCTTCGCGTCGCCGCACAGCGCGCGCACGTAGCCTTCCGCGGCGAACCAGGCTTCGGTGCGGCCGGCGCTCGACAGCACCACGTCGACCGGACGCATCGGAGCCGGGAAAATGGCGCTCTTCTCGCATGCCGCGAGCGCACGCGCGAGGTCGCGGATCTTGGCGAGCGCGGTCAGTCCTTCGAGACGTTCGCCCTTCGCGAGCCCGTCGAGCGTGCGCGCCGGGACGCGTCGCAGCGCGAACGCGCCTTCGTCGTCGCTCCCGAAGCCGACGTCGAAGCCGCCCACGCCTTCGATGCCGAGCTGCACGAGCTTCTTCACGAGGCCCGCATCGGAGGCGGCGAAGCTCCAGAGCTCCGCGCGCGTTCCGGTCGCGAGCGCGCACGAGAAGCGCGACGCACGACCGATCGCGTCGAGCGCCTCTCCGCGCTCGGGGCGTTCGCGACGGAGCGCCTCCATCGTCATTCCTTACGGCGCCGGTACGCGCGGCTTCGCGGCGGCAGCCTTGTCGTACGCGGCGCTCGCCGTCGTCGTGGTGCCGGGATCGGCAGCGCCGTCGGCGGTCGTTCGCATGCGAACGAGGTACGTCGTCATGCCGGCCACCAGCGACAGCGCGACGATCGCCACCACGGCGAGCCACGTCGGCACCTCGCGCGGACGCGAGGCGTTCTGCTCGACCAGTGCCACGGTGTCGGTGCGCGGGCGCGCCGGCTTTTCGTCGACCTTGTTCGCCGCCGACCCACCGCGCGCGCCTGCGTCGCTCCCGCGCGGCGCGGGGTTCCACTCGCGTGCCGGACCGGAGCTCTGCGTGTCGCCGGAGCGACCCGCACGGGCGCCCTCGTTCGCCGGCGCGTTCGGCATGCGCGGCGTGTGCGGAGCGGCATCGGAGCGTGACGCCCGCGGCGGCCCTCCCCGCGACGGACGCCCCGGCGCCACGTCGGACGCGGCGCGGAAGATGGATAGACGCTCGACGACCTCGCGGGCCGAAGCCGGGCGATCGTCCGGCTTCTTCTCGAGCATCGCGAAGAGCAGATCCTCGACGCCACGCGGCAGGCCCTTGCGGACCTCGTCGTCGAGGCCCGGGGGAATGGCTGTACACTGCAAGTTGAGCAGCTCGCGCGGCGACGGCGAGTTGAACGGCGGATCGCCGCACAGCATCTCGTAGAAGATGAGGCCCAACGAATAAAGATCGCTCCGCGCGTCGATGGTGCGCGCGTCGATCTGCTCGGGGCTCATGTACTGGAGCGTGCCGATGCTCTGCGTATTGGTGCCGTGCATGCCCTCGAGCACCTTGGCGATGCCGAAGTCCATGACCTTGAGCCCGGTGCACGGCGCGTCTTCGGCGCCGCCTTCCGGAGCCGTGAGCATCACGTTCTCGGGCTTGAGATCGCGATGGACGATCGGCGGCTCCTGCTCGTGTGCGACGGCGAGCGCCTCGGCGATGCGCACCACGTGCTCGAGCGCCTCGTGCCACGGCAACGTGCCGCGGCGCGTGAGCTCCTGGCGGAGCGTGCGACCGTGGAGGTACTCGAGGACGAGCACGAGCTGGCCGTCGGTCTCCATCGACGCGAGGCTACGCACCAGGTTGGGGTGCTCGAGGTGCGCGAGGATCTGCATCTCGTTGAGGAACAGGCGACGGCCGTCCTCGTGACGGGTGAGCTCGGGGCGCAGGACCTTGAGCGCGACGCGGCGCTTCGAGAGGCGCTCCTCGGCCTCGTAGACCTTGCCCATGCCACCCTCGCCGATGAGGCGCTTGACGAGGTATTCGCCGATCCGATCCATCTGTCGCTCCACGGCGGGGACGGTCGCCGGGACCCGCACCCGATCGCCCTGCCAAAAAGGTTCTACGGACGACTTGCCCCGCCGATCTCCCCGATCTTTCCCATCGTTGCGATCGCCCCGCTCGTTGCGGGTCGTCCTCAACGTACCGCACGTCGGACAGGGCTCGTCGCCCGCGGATTGGCTCCCGCGGGAGACGATGGACGGCCGTGTGTGCGTCTCCTCGAGTGGTCCGTAAGCTCGCGTTGCCATGGGAAAGTCGTCCTCTCGAACGCTCGTATCGACGCGCAGACAGGGACGAAGTTTCCCGCGCTCACGAGGAACGCGCGGGCCCCTCCGCTTCTTACGGTCGGTCGGCTACTCGAGGACGGTTCGCGTCCGGTCGCCCGAGGTCACGACGGCGACGATGTCCTGATGGTCGAACGCGAGCTCCCGGGGCATCGCGTCGATCGTGAAGAGCTTGGCCTCGCGGATCTCGAGCGGGTTCTTCGGGCCCTTCTCCGGCGGCTCGACGATGCACTCGACGCCGATGGTCACGGCGTGGAAGCGCGGATCGCGCGACGGCCTCGACCATGCTCCGAGCACGCGCACCAGCTCGAGGCCGACGACGCCTGCTTCTTCTTCGAGCTCGCGATCCAACGCGACGCGCAACGTCTCGCCCCATTCGAGCGTGCCGCCGGGGAGGCCCCACGTCCCGGTGTCCGCGCGCCGGATGAGGAGGATGCGACCGTCACGCGTTCGGGCAACGGCGGTGATGCCGACGACCGGTCGCTTCAGGATGTGACGCGTCGCTTCGTGGACGATGCCGTACGCGGCCTTCGGGAGCCAGGAGAGGAGCACGCCGCCACCGTAGCCCGAGATATGTGGTAAATCGCGGGCCATGAAGCTCGTCACGTACACGCACGGTGCGATCGCCCGACCCGGCCTGCTCGTGTCCGCCGCGAACGCCGCGAACGCCGATGACGCAACCGGCGCGGTGATCCTCGATCTCCTCCGGTCACTCGCGTGGG
>JAXDMI010000083.1:0-7779 GCA_034666145.1 Myxococcales bacterium
ATGCCCGTGATGACGACCGAGCTTCCGTACTTCGATCTACCGCCGGACTGGGTCTGCGAGGTGCTCTCGGATTCGACGAGGAAGCTCGATCGCGCGAAGAAGGTGCCGATCTACGCGCGCTCCGGCGTGACGAGCGTGTGGCTCGTCGATCCGATCGCACGCACCCTCGAGGTGCTGCGGCTCGAACGCGAGAAGTACATCATCATGGCCACTTGGGCCGACGACGCGAAGGTTCGCGCAGAGCCGTTCGACGCGATCGAGCTCGATCTCGCGATCCTCTGGGCAGACGTTCAACTCTGAGCCGGTTGCCGCAGCCCTCGCAGTCGCGATCGCCGCGGTGGGATCCGCGGGGCGAACAGGGCGCCTGCTTGGCCTTGGCCGAGCGGTCGCGCTAGGGTCTGGCCATGTCCAGGCACCAGGCGTTCTTCATCGCGGCGGTGCTCCAGCTCGGCGCCGTCGCTCTCGTCGGCGCGTGCTCCGATACCCCGTCGAAGCCCGAGCCCGCCGTCCCGGGGACCACCGGCACGAGCGCCGGGGGTGGTGGCGGAGGCGGCGGTGAGGCCGGCGTCATCGACGGCGGCCTCGAAGGCGGCGAGGGCGGCGTCTGCACCGATGTCGTCAACACGGGGACGCTCGTCGATCGCACGGGCGTGAACGGGGATCCGCCGGTCTCGATCGGCGGCACCATCGTCGACGGCACCTTCGACCTGACCGCGTTTTCGGTCTTCGTCGGCGTGGCCGGCACGGCGGGCCCGACGGGGATCACCGCGAGGTCCACGATCCGCATCACCGGCAGCAAGATCGAGCAGATCATCGAGATCGGCGGCACGGGGAAGACCACGACGGTCTCCACGACGTCGGGCACGTTCACCGCCACGGGCGCCACCTTCGCGGAGACCGACCTGTGCCCGGCGGGAGCTGCCCGGCAGCTGCAATTCACGGCCATGGACCCCCTCCTGACCCTGACGGACCTGACCACCAAAGAGGCGTTCACGTTCACCAAGCGCTGACGTAGACTCCGCTCGCCATGAGCCTCGCCAGCCTGATCAAGAACGTCCCCGCTTTCTCGCTCGCCGTCCTCCTCGGCACCAGCACCGTCGGTCTCACTGCGCTCACTGCGTGTGGTGACGGCCAGGACGCGAAGCACGCGAAGGTCCCCTCGGGTCCGATGCCCGAAGGCGAGACCTGGACCGGCGTCTACTTCCACCCGGTGTACGGCTACCTCCACATGGTGGAGGAGGGCTCGAACATCGTCGGTCGCTGGAAGCGCGCCGATCAGAGCAAGTGGGGCGAGCTGAGCGGCACGAAGGCCGGCAACGTCCTCCACTACACGTGGAAGGAGCACACCGTCGGGATGGTCGGCGCGAGCGCGACCACGCACGGGAAGGGCTACTTCCAGTACAAGATGGACAAGGAAGATCGCCCGATCCTCGACGGCCAGTTCGGCTTGAACGACGACGAGGTCGGCAGCGACTGGCACAACGTCAAGCAGGCGCGCATGGCCCCCGATCTCAAGTCGATCGGCGGCGACTCCGAAGGCATCAAGCCCGGCGGTTTCTAGAGAGCCCAGCCGTCGGCGACGCTCCTTTTCTCCTGCGCCTCGGCGCGCTAGAGATGGGGGCCAAAATGTCGACGCCGACGAACCCTCTCGCGCACCCCGACGTCTTCGTTCGCCGCCACATCGGCCCGAGCCCCGAAGAGCAGAGCGCGATGCTGAAGGCCATGGGCCTCGCATCGCTCGACACGCTCGTCACCGAGACGGTGCCGGCGTCGATCCGCATGACGAAGCCGCTCGCGCTCCCGGCCGGCCTCACCGAGGCCGCGCTGCTCGAGCGCGCGCGTGAGCTCGGCGCGAAGAACGAAGTGTGGCGCTCGTATCTCGGCATGGGCTACGCGGACTGCCTCACGCCGCCGGTGATCCTCCGGAACATCATCCAGAACCCGGGCTGGTACACGCAGTACACGCCCTACCAGGCGGAGATCGCGCAGGGCCGCCTCGAGGCGCTCCTCAACTTCCAGACCATGGTGATCGACCTCACCGGGCTGCCGATCGCCAACGCGTCGCTGCTCGACGAGGCCACCGCCGCGGCCGAGGCGATGCACCTCGCGTACGAGTTCAAGGGCAGCGAAGACAAGAAGACGTTCTTCGTCTCCGATCGCTGTCACCCGCAGACCGTCGACGTCGTGAAGACGCGCGCCGGCGCCATCGGCATCGTGGTCGAGGTCGGCGATCACACGAACGTCGATCTCGCGAAGCTCGGCGCGTTCGGCGCGCTGGTGCAGTATCCCGCCACCGACGGCGAGGTCATCGACTACCGCGCGTTCGGCGAGAAGGCCCACGACGCGGGCGCGCTCTTCGTGGTCGCGGCGGACGTCCTCGCGCTCGCGCTCCTCGCTCCGCCCGGTGAATTCGGGGCGGACGTCGCGATCGGCAGCACGCAGCGCTTCGGCGTTCCGCTCGGCTACGGCGGCCCGCATGCCGCGTACATGGCGACCAAGGTCGACTTCGTCCGCAAGCTCCCCGGGCGGATCATCGGTGTCAGCGAGGACGCGCACAAGAAGCCCGCGCTCCGCATGGCGCTCCAGACCCGCGAGCAGCACATCCGCCGCGAGCGCGCGACGAGCAACATCTGCACCGCGCAGGCCCTCCTCGCCGTCGTCGCGAGCATGTACGCCGTCTATCACGGTCCCAAGGGCGTCCGCGCGATCGCGGAGAAAGTACACGCATCGGCATGCGCGGTGCGTGACGGCGTTGCGCGCCTCAACGTGAAGGTGGCGCACGAGGCGTTCTTCGACACGCTCCGCATCGAAGGGACCGAGCGCGAGGTCACCGCCTGGTTCGCGAACGCCGAGAAGCGCCGCATCAACCTGCGCCGCCTCGGGCCCACCAGCCTCGGCATCGCCATCGACGAGACCACCACCATCAAGGACCTCGGCGACCTCGTCGATGTCTTCGCCGACGGCAAGCGCGTCGAGGACCTCGAGACGGTGGTGGAGACATCGCGGCGCGCGATCCCCGCCGCGCTCGCCCGCAAGAGCGAGTACCTCACGCACGAGGTCTTCAACTCGCACCACTCCGAGACCGAGATGCTTCGCTACATGCGCAAGCTCGAGTCGCGCGATCTCTCGCTCGCGCACTCGATGATCCCGCTCGGGTCGTGCACGATGAAGCTCAACGCGACCGCGGAGATGATGCCCATCACCGATCCGTCGTGGAACCGCATCCATCCCTTCGCGCCGCTCTCGCAGACCAAGGGCTATGCGCAGCTCTTCTCGGAGCTCGAGCGCGAGCTCTCCGAATGCACCGGTTTTCCGGCCGTTTCACTGCAGCCCAACGCCGGCGCGCAGGGCGAGTACGCGGGCCTCCTCGTCATCAAGAAGCACCACGAGACGCGCGGGCAGGGCCATCGCAACGTGTGCCTCATCCCCGCGTCCGCGCACGGCACCAACCCCGCCACCGCGGTGATGGCCGGCATGACCGTCGTCGTCGTGAAGACCGACGAGAGCGGCAACATCGACGTCGGCGATCTCGAGGAGAAGGCCAAGCAGAACGCCGACAAGCTCGCTGCCCTCATGGTCACCTATCCGTCGACGCACGGCGTCTTCGAGGAGGAGATCAAGAAGGTCTGCCAGATCGTCCACGAGCACGGTGGTCAGGTCTACATGGACGGCGCGAACATGAACGCGCAGGTCGGCCTCTGCCGCCCCGGCGACATCGGCGCCGACGTCTGTCACCTGAACCTCCACAAGACGTTCTGCATCCCGCACGGCGGCGGCGGTCCCGGCATGGGCCCGATCGGCGTCGCTGCTCACCTCGCCAAGTACCTGCCTGCGAAGCCGGTGGTGGAGCCGCGCAGCAAGGACGCGGTCGGCGCCGTGTCCGCCGCGCCGTGGGGCTCGGCGAGCATCCTCCTCATCTCCTGGGCGTACATCCAGATGATGGGCGGCGAGGGCCTCACCGAGGCGACCAAGGTCGCCATCCTCAACGCGAACTACGTCGCCCATCGGCTGGGCAAGCACTTCCCGGTCGTCTATCAGGGCAAGAAGGGCCGCGTCGCGCACGAATGCATCCTCGACGTCCGCCCCTTCAAGAAGACGGCGGGCATCGAGGTCGACGACGTGGCCAAGCGCCTCATGGACTACGGCTTCCACGCGCCGACCATGTCGTTCCCCATCGCGGGCACGCTGATGGTCGAGCCCACCGAGAGCGAGTCGCTCGCGGAGCTCGATCGCTTCTGCGACGCGATGATCTCGATCCGCGAGGAGATCCGCCTCGTCGAAGAGGGCAAGTCGCCGCGCGAGGACAACCCGCTGAAGAACGCGCCGCACACCATCGAGGCCTGCACGGCCGACGAATGGAAGCACCCGTATACCCGGGCGATCGCCGCGTTCCCTGCGCCTTGGACGCGCGATCGCAAGTTCTGGCCGGCCGTCGGGCGCTTGAACAACGCCCTCGGTGATCGCAAGCTGATCTGCGCGTGTCCTCCCATCGAGGCCTACGCGGAAGCCTGACCGATACGCAAGCGAGGGGAGGTCGAGACATGAATCGTCACCGCGTTTGGATCGTCGAAGACAGCCCACTCGAAGCGGCGCTCGCGATGCGCGTCCTCACCCCCGAGGTCGACGTCGTGTTGTTTCCGGACGGCGCATCGGCCATCGAGGCGCTGAGCACGGCGACCGAGCTGCCCGACGTGATCATGGCCGACTGGGTGCTTCCCGGCATCGACGGCCTCGAGCTCTGTCGCCTCGTGCGGCAGACCTACGACGAGATCGCGCTCCCCGTGATGATCGTGACCGCTCGCGAGGGCCGTGACGTGCGGCTCGAGGCGCTCGAGGCGCGCGTCAACGACATCGTCCAGAAGCCCTTCGACCCCGAAGAGCTCCGCGCGCGCATCCGCGTGCTGGCGCGCACGCGACGGACGCACCAGCGCTCGACCGAGCTCGAGAGCGCGCTCGAGCTGTTCGTCGGCACGGTGAGCCACGACCTCCGCACGCCGCTCCACGCGATGTCGGGCTACGCATCACTCATGCTGACGCGCGACGATCTACCGGAGAAGCATCGGCACTGGGCCGATCGCATCGTGACCGTCGGCGCGCGCATGGCGCGCATGCTCGACGAGCTCGTCGAGCTCAGCGAGGCGCGCGGCGGCACCGGGATTCAGCTCGACCGCCGTACCACTCGCCTCGACGACGTCGTCGCCATGGTCCTCGACGAGGTCCGCGCCGCGAATCCCACGGCGCTCATCGAGTGCACGTGTGACGGGGAAAATAGCGGTTTGTGGGATGCGGATCGCGTCGCGCGCGTCGTGCAGAACCTCGTCGCCAACGCCGTCGTTCACGGCACGCCGGGCACGGTCATCCGTGTCGCCGTCCGTGAAGAAGGCAACGACGCCGTGCTCGTCGTGCACAACGAGGGCAAGCCGATCCCCGAGGCGCTGCGACAGACGCTCTTCGATCCGTTCCGCCGCGCGCGTCAGTCGGGCAGCGGGCTCGGCCTCGGCCTCTACATCACGCGCGAGCTGGTGAAGGCGCACGGCGGCGAGGTGTCGTTCACGTCGACGGCCGAAGCGGGCACCGCCTTCACGGTGCGCCTGCCGCTCGGGATCGCCGCCGCGTCCGGTAGCAGCGCGCGTCTGCTCGCGTAATCGGGAGGGGCGTCAGCCGCACTCGTCGGGCGACGCTTGCTTGCAGCCCGAGGTAGCGGGGTTGATGATGCACTTCTTCATCGCCGCCTCGTCCGGACAGATCCAGCACTGATTGTTCATCTTGCAGATCATCTTCGGGACGTGACCGCCATCCGCGTCCGTCGTGCCGCCGGAGGTCTTCTTGCAGGCGAGCGGCGAGAGGATGACGAGCGACGTGAGCGCAGCGAGAGTCGCGGTGACGAGGGTCCTTCGAGTCATGCCCGGATTCTAGTGCCGCGCAGCGCCGGCGTCACTTGCTGCAGTGGCTCGGCTCGGCCCACTTGCAGCGCGACGACGTAGGATCGCGGACGCAGTTCGATTTGGCCTTTTCATCGGGACAAACGAAGCACTGGTCGTTCACCTTGCACGTGAGCTCGGGGCCCTTCTTGCACGATGCGACAAGAATGCAGAGCACGATCCCCGAGATCACGAAGACGATGAACGGCTTCGGCTTCACGGTCGCCTCAGGCGGGGTCGAGGTCGACGTCACAGTTGAGCGTGTCGCCGAGCTCCTCGAGCGCGCGGCGCAGCGACTTCACGTTCGCGCCGGCCGGCACGAGCATGACGAGCTCCATCGTGAAGACCGGTGTGCCCATGAAGGGCGCGGACTCGAGGTTCGTCTCGAGCTCCTCGACGTTGATGTGCTGCTCGCGCAGGAAGGTCGTGATCTTGTGGACGATGCCCGGCTGATCCATCGAATACGTCTTGAGCCGGAACGGCACGCCCTTGCGGCCCTCGGCCTTGGGCGCAGCGCTGAACTCGAACGTGAGCCCGAGTGATGCCGCGGACTCGCGTAGTCGCCCTTTCAAGCTCTCGAGCTGTGCGCCGCTGCCCTCGACGAGCGCGATGAGCGCGAAGTGTCCGCGCAGGTTCATCATGCGCGAATCGGCGAGGTTGGCGCCGGCGGCGTGGACGTGACCGGTGAAATCGGACGCGATGCCCGGTCGGTCGGGACCGACGGCGGTGACGACGAGCTCCTGGGACATGGCGGAATGGTACACTGGCCGCGCGGCGAGGGGAGAGCGAGAGACAGCGTGCAGCGGCAAGGAACGACAGATCGCCGAGGCACGATGTCCGGCGTGATCCGCGCGTGGGGATGGATCCTCCGCCTGGTCGCGTTCGCGTTGCTCCTCGCGTCGACGGTCGTAGCCATCCTACCCTCGTGCGACTCGAGCGAAGCGGCGCCGGCCGAGGCCGATCCCGGCGGCACCTACGGCGCGGAGATCTCGCTCAGCATCATCGGTCGCGGTCGCGTCACGAGCAGCCCATCGGTCGTCGACTGCCCGTCGAGCTGCTTCGCGCGGATCGTCTTCGCCAGCTCCAGCGTCGACGGCGGCGACGGCGGCATCACGCTCATCGCGCAGGAGACGAGCGGCGCGCACTTCATGGGCTGGTCCTTCGCCGACGTCGACCTCGGTGCTCGCGGCCGTGGCCCGTCGCAGTGCAGCCCAGTCACCCGCAAGGCCTCGGTGCCGGCGCCCGTCGAGCATTCGACCGTCGTCACGGTGCCTTTCGGCGAGACGCAGGGAGCGCCACCTCGCGGTCACGAGGAGGAGTGCGCCGCATTCACGAGCGTGTCGCTCGCCTATGCCGTCACCGCGACGTTCGAGGAGGATCCTCCACAACCGGGCTTCGACTCGGCGCCGCCGGACGAGGCGGACCTCGAGGTGCTCTTCCTTCCGAAGACCGCCGGCTCGCAAGCGAAGGAGATCGGCGTCACGGGCGGGTACGCGTACTGGCGCTTCTCCCTGGGCGGCCCCTTCTCCGGCGTTGCGGGGAGCTACCTCGCCTCCGCAGGGTTCGACGAGATCGTCCAGCCCACCCGGGTCATGCGCTCGTTCCACGTCGATCGGCACGCGGTCTTCCAGTACGCCGACGACGACTCGCTCTGGGTGATCCCGGCCGGACAGCTGACCGCGACCATGCTCGGTGTCGCGCCGCCGTGTCTCGCGCTGGCGAGCGACGCGCAGAACGTCTACTGCCGCGCCGCGCTCGACGGAGGGTCGGCGATCTACGCATGGCCGGTGAGCGGCGGCGACGCTTCCGCGCCGACGATCGTGCACGTGCTCCCGCCCGGCAATGCGCTCGGCGTCGA
>JAXDMI010000084.1:0-5404 GCA_034666145.1 Myxococcales bacterium
ATCCCGAGGTCTATTACATCGATCGCCTGCCCATCAGCGTGAACACGGCCGACTTCCTAGCCGTGGCGCTCGCCGCCCTGACCATCTGCACGCTCTCGACGCTCTACCCGGCCTATGCCGCGTCGCGTCTCCGACCGGTCGACGGCCTCCGCGATGCGTGATCGTGTTACAAAGGCAGGCCTTCGATGAGCCCCGCCGCCACTGCTGAGCCCCCCCGCGCCCTCGTCGTCGCTGCCGGCGTGAAGAAGTCGTTCCAGCACATGGGACGGACGCTCGAGGTCCTGCGCGGCATCGATCTGACGATCAACGAAGGCGAGATGGTCGGCATCGTCGGTCAGTCCGGCGCCGGCAAGTCGACGCTGCTCCACTGCATCGGCACGCTCGACATCGTGAGCGCCGGTTCCATCAAGGTGAACGGCGAAGAGCTCACCACGATGAGCGGCAACCGCCTCGCCGATCTGCGCAATCGCACCATCGGCTTCGTCTTCCAGTTCCACCACCTGCTCCCCGAGTTCAACGCACTCGAGAACGTGCTCATGCCGGGCCTCATCCAGGGGCTCTCGCGCAAGGAGATGGAGCCGCGAGCGATGTCGCTGCTCGAAGAGGTCGGTCTCAGGGACCGCGTCCTCCATCGTCCCGGCGAGCTCTCCGGCGGTGAGCAGCAGCGCGTCGCTCTCGCGCGCGCGCTCGTCCTCGAGCCGAAGCTTCTCCTCGCCGACGAGCCCACCGGTAACCTCGACTCGCGCACCAGCGAGCAGATGCACCAGCTCTTCTACAAGGTGAACGAGACGCGCAAGACGACCATCGTGATCGTCACGCACAACGCGGCCCTCGCGGCAGGCATGGCGCGCGTGGTCACGCTGCGCGACGGCAAGGTCGAGCGCGACGAGTACAAGAAGAAGAGCTCGTACCGCGACGCCCCCGGCGAAGCGATGGCCGCGGCCGACGAGCTCCCCGGTACCGGCAAAGTCGACGTTCGCTGAGCGCGGAGACGCGACGCGAACGATGTCGCTCCGCGCGCGATTCACCCCGTCGAGTATCACGAAGCGCGTCGCTCTCTGCGCGGCGGCGTTCGCGCTCTACGCGGTGCTGCTGTTCGGCGCGCGGCTCACGCTCTGGCACGACGCGCTCGTCTTTCCGTGCGTGCTGTGGCTGGCGATGTGGACCGTCGAGCCGATCCCGCCTCGTCACCGCACGCTCGCGATTGCCATCGTCGCGACGATCGGTCTCTCGCTCGGCCTCGTCTACGTCTGGACGGTCGGTTGGGGCGGACGCAATCACGTCTTCGGAGGCATCTTCGCGCTGAGCGACGCCGGCGAATACTACTGGGACGCCGAGCGCGTCCTCCACGGCGCCGCGATGAACACCGGCGGCGCGCGGCGGCCCATCTTCAGCGCGGTGCTCGCCGGAACGTTCCGCCTCGTCGGTCACGACATCCATCTCGCGCACGTGCTGACCATGGTGCTCTGGGCGGGCTGCGGCGCATTCGCGGTCAACGAGGTGTGGCGCACGCACGGTCATCGCGCGGCGAGCGTCGTGTTCGTGCTCTTCGTCCTCTTCGCGCGACGCTATGTGGGCTTCGTGCAGAGCGAAGGGCTCGGCGCGCCGCTCGGCGCGCTCGCGTTCGGGCTGCTCTGGCGCGTCCACTCCATGGAGTCGCGCAAGTCGCGCTGGCACGCGACGTATCTCGGCGCGCTCTTGCTCCAGTCGATCGCGCTGCTCGCGAGGCCGGGGCCCATCTTCGTGATCGTCGCGATCATGTTCTGGGGGGTACGGCGCGCCGACGAGAGCAAGCGGTTGAAGCTCCTCTTGCAGAGCATCGGCGTCGTCGCGGTGGCCTTCGCGTTCCAGCACGTGGTGCGGACCACCACGACCAGCGTGGCGTCGTTCTCCGATCTGCCGCCGATCCTCTACGGCCTCGTGCACGGTGAGGACTCGCAGTTCGTGTGGACGCACAATCCCTGGCTCGGCGAGCTGCCCGAGAGCGAGCGCATCGCTGCGGTCTGGAGGCTGTTGAAGAGCGATCTCGCCCTTTCGCCGTCGCTGATCGTCCTCGCGCCATTGCGCTGCCTGGCGACGTGGTTCTACCTTCCGCAAGGCTTCTTCGGCGTGGTGTGGCTCAACCCCGACGACCG
Organism: Myxococcales bacterium; assembly: GCA_034666145.1. Classification (GTDB taxonomy): domain Bacteria; phylum Myxococcota_A; class Polyangia; order Polyangiales; family Polyangiaceae; genus Labilithrix. Next base: position 2,136 of record JAXDMI010000084.1, read on the forward strand.
CGCGCTCGAGAACGCGCAGGCCGTGAAGCAGTCGATGGTCGAGCACGGCTACGTCGGCCCGCTCTTCTTGTGGGTGCAGAAGCTCGGCGCCTACAGCCTCGTGAACGCGCTCGCGATGGCGGTGGGCGGCATCGCGTTCGTCGGGTGCCTGCTCCGCGGGACGTGGAAGGCGTGGCGCGCGCGACGCTCGGAGAGCCCGCCGTTCTTCGTGCCGATCCTCCTCGGCGTGCTGGTGAGCCTGCCGTTCTTGCCGCCGTGGATCACCGAGGGCGCGCAGATCCTCGCGAGCGTCTTCTTCTTCGTCGTGACGTTCGCGGTCACGTCGTTCTTGCCGCCGCCGAAATCGGAGACGACGCCGGAGACCGAGACGGAGCCGCTCGACGAAGGCCTCGAAGCGCCGAGGCTCGGTCCGGCGGTGGTCGGCGTGTTGATGTCGCTCGTCGCGATCGCGCGTCTCTTCCCGGTGCGCCCGCCGGAGGCAGCGTGTCGTGACGACGGCGCCCATCTCGCCGACGTCGATCGCCTCGGCAGCGTGTCGTACGGCACGGATGCATCGCGTCCCCGTCTTGCCGACGCCCGCGCCAACGTCGCGATGCTCGAGAAGAACAACCGCGATTTCGCCGGCGCGATCGAAGAGACGCTGGGCACGCCGCACCGCATTTTCCCGGCCTACGATGCGTGCGCTGACCGCATGCTGTACGTGGTCGACGATGTCGCGCAGCCCGAAACGGACGACCGCTGGGTCTGGCTGCACACGACACCGATGTCGCAGAGGCCGCTGGAGCGGACCGTTCGTTCGACGACGAGCCCGAAGCCTCTACAATGATCGCCGTGGTACGCACCAAGCCCCTCGTTGCCGGCACGCTGGCGTTGCTCGGCTACCTCGCGGCCGCGGGGTGCTCGGGCGACGCGGGCAGCGGCGCCGTCGTCGAGCAGAGCGACGGAGGCAGCAGCTGCGTGATCGGTTGCGTCGGCGACAGCGGTCCGCGCGGCGAAGGCAGCAGCTGCCTGGTGGACAGCGACTGCGACGTCGCCTGCGGATACGCGAAGAAGTGCGTCTCGGCGCCGAGCTGCACGCCGCATCTCGGCGGTGACACGTGCGGCGCAGGCGAAGTGGGCGAGACGGGCGCGACACACGAGAGCTGCTGTCGCTCTCTCGTGGTGCCCGGATATACCGATCCGGCTCATCCCGGCAAAACCGTCTATCTCGACAAATACGAAATTACCGCGGGCCGCGTCCGCGCGTTCGTCGAGCGGTTGGCGAAGCAGAGTGGAGGCGCCCCGGACGTCCGGAGTTGGATTGCCAAGAACCGCCCGCAGATCTGGGACACCGCATGGGACTCGTTCCTCCCCTCCGACGACGAAGGCGGAATGGCGACCATCAATCGGCGACTCCTAGGCGACCCGCGCGTCGAAGACGGAACCGGTAGTCCGGGCCCGGGAGTCACCCTTCCTCCCGATACCGATCAAGTCCGTCACATGGGAATCAATTATCAATTCAACTCGGAGATCTATGTCGATCTCCACGGCAACAACTGCGGGAATTTTCCGGGTTCCTATGGATTCGGGACGTTCTATTACCCTCCCGCGATCCTTTCGCGTGATGGCCAATCGCCCCGCGCCGACGGCGTGAGCTCCGACGGAACGCCTTTGTCGGCGAAGGATCTCCTCGACGTCAAATCGATGAACTGCATCACCAACGCGATGCTCGCGGCATTCTGCGCCTGGGACGGAGGGCAGCTCGCGACCGATGAGGTCCTCGACTTCGTGACCGCGTCGCCGGCTTCGCTCGGCAACGTGTCGGGGTGCGGCGTCCAGCACGACAACCACGACGAGCTCTTGAAAAACGTCTTCACGAACACGGTCCAGACCGGCGGTCGCTGCGCGGACGTTGCGCTGGTGAACGCCACGTTCGATGCAGGCGATAGCCTGCCCAAGGCCGGCAGCCCGCTCAACACGCACAACTACGACTATCCGAACACCGGCAAACCCTCGCATGACAAGGCCTGGGAGATCGCGCCGCCCGGGCGAGCGAGCGTCGCCAACGGCAGCCAGACCGACGCGGTGCGGCTCAATCCGAGCGACGAGCCGTGGATGGACCTCCATGGCAATCTCAATGAGGCGGCGTTCGACATGACCGGCGCGACGTTCACGGGGCTCTTCGCCGTCAAGTACCGAGGCATCGGCTACGGAAGCGCGCGCTCGGATCTGAACGTGAAGCCGGTGAAGGGCGAGAGCATCCTGCGCGTGCAGCGCCCCGAAGCCAAAGCGGCTTACACGGGCGGTCGCTGCATGCGCTTCAAGTGAGAGGGCGCGAGCTCGCGCTTCGCGGCCTCGGGGTCACGGACCCCAGCGTGCCACGACTTCTCTCGGGATCGTGTACGCGTCGCACTTGTCGATGCGCACCTGGACGGGGAGCGAGGCGCTGCCCGACGGTTCCTTCGAGGTGACCTCGACCTGCGGGACGATTTGCTCGGGGCGGAGGCTACGAACGATGTCGGGCGGACAGACGAGCCGCACGTCGACCTCGGCCGGCGTGGCTTTGCCCTTGGGAATGCCGGTGATCACGACCGGTAGCTTCTGGAAGACGCGCTCGGCGACCTCACGTGTGATCTCGGCCGTGACCACCACCGTGGTCGGCTCGATCTTCAAGCGCGGGTTTGCGCGCTCCACGGCGAGGTTGCGCGGATACGTGCCCTCGGTGAGCCCGCGCACGTCGAAGGCATCGGCGCGGATGAACTGAAGCACCATCACGTCGCTCTGCGGGCCGCGCACCTTCGCGGATTTCGGCTCTGCGACGAGCGGGCCCTTCACGACGAAGCCGTCGGCGGGCGTTCCCACCACGCTCACTTGAATGGGCACATCGCGCACGATCCGCTGCTCCCAGTGCAGATCGATCGACGGCGGGTCGAACTGCTCGAGCTCGACGTTCACGCCCTCGGGGAGGCGCACCATCTTGGGCTCGAACACCACGTGCTCGGGCTGCTTGTTGGTGAGGTCGATCTGCACCGACACGGAAGACGCGCGAAGGTTGTCGATGGTCTGGTTCGACCCGCGGACGAAGATGCGGATGCTCTGCGGGATCGAGCCGACGAGGACGCGGTCGCTGCTCTCCGGGGGAAGCCCGACCTCGAGATCGACGACCACCGAACGACGTGCATCCTGTCCGCCGTGCACGAGCGAATAGAGGACGAGCGCGAAACCGAAGCTGAGGAGCTTCAGGTTCATGTTCTCGGAGAGCGCGATGCGGACGCGCTCCCAGATGTCGA
>JAXDMI010000085.1:0-4489 GCA_034666145.1 Myxococcales bacterium
GTCGTCTTCATCGGGGTGCCCGGAGCCGGGAAATCCAGGGCTGCGGAGGGTCTGGTCGCGCGGGGCTACGAGCGGCTCAATCGCGATTCGCTCGGCGGCACGCTCCGCGGCATCGTGCGGCGCCTCGACGAACGGCTGCGCGACGGCGCCACGCACGTGGTCCTCGACAACACGTACGTGACGCGTGCGACGCGCAACGATGTGATTCGCATTGCGCACGGTCACGGCGCCGAGGTGCGTTGCGTCTTCTTCGACACGCCGCCGCACGAAGCGCAGATCAACGTCGTACGGCGCATGATCGCGCGCTTCGGCAGCGTGCTCGGCCCCGCGGAGCTCGCGCAGCGATCGCGAGAGGACCCGAGCGCGCTCGCGCCGAGCGCGATCTATCGCATGACACGCGAGCTCGAGCCTCCCGCCGCGGACGAAGGCTTCGCCGCGATCGACGTCGTTCCGTTCGTCCGCGAGCATGCGCCGCAGCCCGGGCGACCCGGCGCCGCCATCTCGCTCGATGCGCCGGAAGACGCGATCGCTGCGGCCGTCGCCGGGACGCCGCCGGATGCCGCTTGTCTCCTCTTCGCGTGGCGTCCTGCGCTCGACGATGCCACGCGCGATCGCGCCCAGGCCTCCGCGGACGCTCTGGCGCGGGCCACGGGACGGATCGTGGACATTGCATTCTGCACGCATCCCGCCGGACCACCGATCTGCTGGTGCCGGCCTCCCCTGCCCGGGCTCTGGCTCGCCTTCGCGCATCGGCATGGCGTCGATGCGCGCGCCAGCACGCTCTGCTCGAGCAGCAACGCCGACCACACGTTCGCGCGCGCGCTCGGCCTGCGCCTCACCTGACGGTTTTGGACGAAGAAAAGTGCCCTCCCGCATTTTTCGAGGGCGCTTTGGTCCATTCGCGAGGCGCCGATCGTTCCGAGGGCAGAGTGCACCTCGCGCTAGCATCCACCGTGGCCGTGCCCCACCTTCATCCGACGGACGAAGCCTTCGATCTCGAAGGGTTTCATGCCGGCGACCGCGGGACGCTCGAGCGCGTCTACCGCGAGCACTACACGAAGGTGGCGCGCGCCGCGGCGTCCGTGCTCGCGCCCGCCGATGCCGAGACCGTCACGCACGAGGTCTTCCACCGCCTCCTCTCGAGCGCCAAGATGCGCGAGTCCTTCAAGGGCGGTGAGCTCGGCGCGTGGCTGGCGCGCGTCGCGAAGAACCAAGCGCTCGATTTCCGACGGCGCTATGCGCGCGAGACATCGCTGGAAGAAGGCGTCGCCGACGCTCCCGACATGACGACGACCACCACCGAGAGCGCGCAAGGCGACAGCCTCTCCGCCGCGATGGTCATCGAGCGCTTCCGCAAGACGGTCCTCCCACCGAAGTGGGGTGCGGTCTTCGAAGCTCGTTTCTTGAAGCAGCTCGGTCAGCGCGAGGCGGCCATCGCGCTCGGCATGCACCGCACGACGTTGATGTACCAGGAGCACCGCATCCGCGCGCTGCTCCAGAAATTCGTCTTGGAGACCGACCGATGAGCGCGGAACGATGCCTCATGACGGCGCGCGTCGATCGGCACTTCTCACGCACGCTCGATCCGGCGGACGAACGCGCGATGCGCGAGCACCTTCCCACGTGCGCGCAGTGCCGCGCGCGCTACGAGAAGCAGCTCCTGCTCGAACGCCTCGACCCCGACGCTGCCGCACCCGAGGCGCGCATCGCGAGCGGTCTCGGTATCGGCCGCGCTCGTCCGATGCTGCGCGCGGCACCGTTCATGGGCGCCCTCGCGCTCGCCGCTGCGATTGCGTTCCTCGTCCTCCGGCCCGCCGGACCCGGGTCGCCGCTCGATACCGGCTTCACGGCGCGAGGCGGTGGTGACGCGAGCACCTCCGAAGACGCGGCGTACGTGATCGTCCTTCGCGGCGCCACCGATGCGGGACCTACGCGCGCCGGAGCATCCATCCATCGCAACGACGAGCTCACGTTCAGCTACGGAAACGGCGCGGGCAAGCGCTACTTGATCATCTACGGCGTCGACGAGCATCGCCATGTGTTCTGGTACTACCCCGCGTGGAGCGATCCGAAGGAAGACCCGCACTCCATCGCCATCGCGCCCGGCGCGCAGTCGCTGCCCGACGCCGTCAAGCACGACCTCGACGGCAAGCAGCTCGAGATCCATGCCGTCTTCACCGATTCCCCGCTCAGCGTGAAGAGCGTGGAGAGCCTGATTTCCAGCGCTCCCATCGGAAAGACACCGACCTTCGGTCCCGGCAGCATCGACCGTACCATTCGGTTCGAGGTCGATCCTTGAGCCGCAGCACCCTCCTCCAGCGCGTGCTCGTCACGATGGTCGTCATGATGGCCGCGTGGCCGACGACCAGCCGCGCCGACGACACGCCGGAGCCCGGCAAGCGGGCCATCTTCGCGCTCGTGATCGGCTCCAACGTCTCCGTCGACGCCGAGCTGCCCGCGCTGAAGTACGCCGACGACGACGCGGCGAGGTACGTCGATCTCTTTCGGCTGCTCGGCGCGCGCACGTACCTGCTCACGCGCCCGGATGGGAACACGGCGCGTCTCCATGCGCAGGCCACCGCCGAGGCGCAGCCGCCGCGCCTCGCCGAGCTCGATCAAGCGCTCGTGCATGCGGCCGCCGACGTCGCCCAGGCGCGCGCGCGCCACGTCGAGACCGTCTTCTACTTCCTCTATGCCGGCCACGGCAGCGTGCGCAACGGCGAGGGATATCTCGGCCTCGAGGACACACGTCTCTCCGGCAAGGACCTCGCGAGCAAGGTGGTCGCGAAGATCGGCGCCGATCATTTCCACTTCATCATCGACGCATGTGACTCGTACCTCGTCGCGTATCCGCGTGGACCCGGCGGCGCGCGACGCCCCGCGGAGCCGCTCCGCGACGTGCACGGGCTCGGCGACGATCCGCGCGTCGGTCTCCTCCTCTCGTCCTCTTCGCATCGCGAGAGCCACGAGTGGGACGGCTTCCAGGCCGGCGTCTTCAGCCACGAGGTGCGTTCCGGGCTCTACGGCGCGGCCGATGCCGACGGCGACGGCCAGGTCAGCTACCGCGAGATCTCCGCGTTCGTGGCGCGTGCGAATGCCGCGATCCCCAACGAGCGCTCCCGCCCGCAGGACCACGCGCGCGCGCCGAAGGACCACGACTCGCTCCTCGCCATCGGCCATCGGCTCGGGCGCCGTCTCGAGATCGACGGACAGCACGCCGGTCACTACGTCGTCGAAGATGCCCGCGGCGTTCGCCTCGCCGAGACCCATACCTCGCCAGGCACCACGGTGCGTTTGCTTCGGCCCGCGCCGAGTGGACGCGAATACGTGAGGCGCCTCGACGACGACACCGAGTTCGTCCTCCCGCCGGAGCGCGAGATCGTCGCGCTCGCCGACCTCGCGCCGGAGCAGCCGCGCGCCCGCACGCGCGGCGCAGCGCACGACGCGTTCGATCTCGTCTTCACGCTGCCCTTCGACGAGAACACGGTGGCGGGCTACGAGGCGCACGAGCCCGAGGTCGCTCCCGGCGCCGACGGCATCGACAGCGACACGTTCGGCAAGCCGGCGGCTGGCGCCGATCGCGCCGGCGATGGGAACGGCGGGATCTCGACGAAGAAGCTGGTCGGCTACGGAGCGCTCGGTCTCGGCGCCGTCGCGGCGGGCATCGGGGTCACGTACGGCGTCCTCGGCATCGGCGAATCGAACGGCACGTCGCCCGGCGAATCGCAGCGCGATGCCGCGAACCGCAACGACCGTGTCGCGCGCGACAGGACGGCATCGATCCTCGGCCTCGGCGTGGGCGGAGCGCTGATCGCGACCGGCGTCGTCGTGCTGCTCTGGCCATCGGCTCCGACGGCCGTCCGTGACGCGTCGGCGAGCGTGACTCCGGCGGGGGGCTCGCTCGGGTTCAGTGGGAAATTCTAGAGCTTCTAGGAGCCTTGAAGGTGCCGTAGCGATTCGCGATGGTGCGGCATCGCAGCTCATCGATCGCGGTCTGACACCGAAACGTCACGACGCCTGCATGTCTACGTCGCATGGCGCCGGTACGAAGACCCATGGCATTGGCGGCGGTCGACGGAGCAAGCGACGGCGAAGCCGTGCCGAGCGCTCAGAAGCCGGCGCCCGCCACCGCGGCGAAAATGCGCGCCACCGACCTCACCGTGCGTTACGGCACGAAGGAGGCGATCAAGAGCGTCTCGCTCGACGTGCGGCCCAACGAGATCCTCGCGCTGATCGGCCCGAGCGGGTGCGGCAAGAGCACGTTCTTGCGGTCGCTCAACCGCATGAACGACACCATCGACGGCGTCACGGTCACGGGGTCGGTCGAGCTCGACGGTGAGCCCATCTACGGTCCCGAGATCGATCCCGTCCTCGTTCGACGGCGCGTCGGCATGGTGTTCCAGCGCTCGAACCCCTTCCCCAAGACCATCTTCGAGAACGTCGCGTACGGCCTCCGGATCGCCGGTGAACGTGACCGATCCATCATCGC
>JAXDMI010000086.1:0-13373 GCA_034666145.1 Myxococcales bacterium
GAGCTGGGCCTCGATCAGCAAACGCTCGCGAAGAAGGTCGGCGTCAGTCGCCTCTGGATCGTCGAGATCGAGCGCGGTAAGCCGCGCGCGGAGATCGGGCTCGTCCTTCGTACCTTCCTCGCCCTCGGGCTCCAGCTCGACGCCTCCCCCGCTGCGAACGCAGTGAAGCCGCGCGCCGGATCCCATGCCATTGCGGCCCCCGACATCGACGCGATCGTCCGCGCCGCACGGAAGCGGCGATGACGTCCGAGCTCCTCGTGCTGCTCGGTGCACACCGGCAACGTCGTTGCCGCGTACCTCTGGGGGCTGCTCCCCGACAACGAGCTGATCCTCGACGCATGGGCGAGGCGCTTCAAGGTGTCGGCGCGAGACCCGCTCGCCCTGCTCACGAACGTGGGGGAAGACTGTCCGGGTGCGGTCCGCTTCGTGACCGCGGCGCGACGCGCGAAGCTAGTCAAGGAAGGCAAAGGCGCGATCGATTGGCTCGACACCCACGACATCGCGGAGCGGCTGCGCGCGCTCCATCGCGACGTGTCGGCGTGGCGAGATCCAACCGACTCGGGACAATTCAGCCTGGGCGGCGCGCAGCCGAAGACCGCGTTCTTCTTCGACGGCAAGCGCTGGGGCATTCCTTCGGGTCGCCTCCCGACGACGCACATCCTGAAACCGGGCTCGCCCGAGCTCGACGGTCATGCAGAGAACGAGCACTTCTGTCTGGTGCTCGCGGGTGAGGCGGGGTTGCCCGTCGCACGGTCGAAGATCGTGCATTTCGAAGACCAGGTGGCGATGAGCATCGAGCGCTACGACCGCCTTCGCGAAGGCACCACCGTGATCCGCGTGCACCAAGAAGACTGCTGCCAGGCGCTCGGCGTGCTTCCGTCGAACAAGTACGAGAACGCCGGCGGCCCGGGCGCTCGCGACATCGCAACGCTGCTTCGCGAGCGCTCCCGGAATGCCGAGGAGGACCTCGAGACATTCATCGGCGCCCTCGCCTTCAACTGGGTCATCGCAGGAACCGACGCCCACGCGAAGAACCATTCGGTGCTCATCGGCACGGGCGGAGAGCTCCGCCTCGCGCCGCTCTACGATGTCGCGAGCTTCCTGCCCTACGCCAAGCACGGCATCCGCAAGCTCACGCTCGCCATGAAGATCGGCGGAACGTACCGGCTCCACGAGGTCGGCGTCTACGCCTGGCAGAAGCTCTTCGCCGAGCTCGGCCGAGACGCGGATCCGGAGATCGACCGGATCGCCGAGATGTGCACGGCGTTGCCGGATCTCACCGCGCGCGTCTTGAAGCGCACGACCGCGGACGGCCTCTCGCATCCAGGCCTCACCGTGCTCGCCGAGAAGATCAAGCAGCGGGCGATCGGCTGCGCACGTGTGCTCCGGCGCAAGTGAAGCGAGTGAGCGTTTACCGCTCGACCTGCTCCAGCGCAGTCGCATCGCGGCCCCGGCACGAAAGAAATCGTGCGACCGGCGCCATCTGGCAGACTCTTCCCCACGATGGCCTATAGAGAGAGCGGCGAGACGAAGGATCTCTCGATCGACCCCGAGGACATCCTCGCGGCGCAGAAGCGTGCATCGCGCAAGCGATTGGCGGTCGTCGCCGTCGTGATCGTCGTGCTCGGAGCGGCGGCAGCAGGCGCTCTCTTCGTGCTGCAGGCGCGAGCCAAGAAGGCCGTGAAGGTCGCGTACGGGCGCTTCGCGACGTGCACGATCGGTCAGGCGCTGGGCCCGAACGAGAAGGCGAGCCTTCGTTTCCGCGGCGCCCAGCTCGTCGCGATGTCGACACCGAAGGAGCAGCGCCTCAGTGACGTCGCCAAGGAGTCATGGCCGACGCGCTGCGCTCCCCTCGCCCAGGCCTTCGCCGCCACCGTGCGCGACAACGACGGAAGCGCGGACCTCGTCGCAGCGAGCGAGAAGCTCGGCAAGGCGCTCGCCACCGAGACGGCGTTCTCGACCGACCTCGGGCCGCTCGTCGATGACGCGTTCACAAAGGCGAAGGCTTCGGCCCTCGACGGCGAACGCGAGGCCGACGTCAAAGGGCCGCCCGCGACCCCGAACGCGCCGACGCTCGCGATGTTGCCCCACGAAGCTCGCCTCGTCTCGCCGCAGACCACGCTCGCCGGCGTGCATGCGTCGCCGTTCACCGACACGACGCTGCGCCTCATCGTCGACGAGAAGGACTCACCCGCCGGCCCGATGAGCTGCGCGATCGCGCCAGGCGAAAAGGAGATCTCGTGCGCGAAGATCCCCGCGCCCGCAGCTCACGCGAGCCCCGCGCTCCGTATGTGGGGCACGACCAACGACAAGGCTCACGTGCTCGCGTTCGCGGGCGATCGCGGCAGGTCCGGAATCTTCGACGCCGTCACCGGCGCGCGCATCGTAGAGAAGCTGGAATACGGCGCGTACGGAGCGACGTCGCTCGCGGACGGCGGGCTGGCGTATCTCGTCTGGAACGAGAAGCCGCCGTCGACGAACGTCACGATCGTCGGCAAGGACGGCAAGTCGAAGACGACGAAGGTCGTCGATCGCGGTGAGTCCGGGAATCCCTATTACTCGTCGACGATCTTCTGGGAGTGGGTGGCATACAAGCAGGTCCGGAAGGGCGCCGACGGCATTCGCCTCGTCGTGCGATCGCTGCAGCCGGACGGTGCGTCGCCCATCGGACCGCCCGTCGACATCGGACGCATCGACGAGGTCGGTCACATCGAGGGTGGCGCCGAGGAAGAGCCGCACCTCACCGCATGCAGAAACGGCGCGACGACGGTGCTGCGCGCGAAGGGTTGGGACGACACGTTCCTCTACTTCAAGCGCGACACGTGGAGCGCCGCCGTCGCTGCTCCCGGCCAGCACGGCGTGCTCACGTGCGGCGAGAACACCGCGACGATCACGAAGACGTGGGGCGATCGCGTCGGCGCCCAGAGGTTCCGCGGCGGCGCGGTCGTGACCGAGTGCACGGTGTCCGAATGCAAGGAGCACGTCGTCGACATCGACAAGGTGCTCGGTTCGAATGACGACCTCACGCCCCGCGAGAAGAAGAACCTCGTGGCGATCGACGTGAGCGGCAAGCTGCTCGTCGTGTGGTCGGCGGGCGATCGCGGCGGCGTCCGCATGCGTGTCGGCGCGCCCGATCAGCTCGCGACCGCGCCCGAGACGATCCTGCTCGACGATCACATCCGCGACGGCACGTATCGCGACGAGTCGACGCTCGTCGGTCTCGAGCTGCTTCCGTTCGGCAAGAACGCGGTGCTCCTCCTCGGCACCGTCGACGGCGTCTACGCGTTCCTCGTCGACGTCGACGGAAAGCTGTCATCGCTGCCGACGCGAGTGAAATAGCGCATCCCGGGGCTCGACAGTCCGCGCTTTACACTGTAAAGCACCGTTCATGAGCGCTCGATCCTGGCTCCGCTTCCTGCCCTTCCTTGCTCCTTCGCTTCCTTTGCTCCTTTCGGTGGCTTGCTCGGCGAGCGGCGTGGGGAGCGCCGCTCCGCCCGAGACCGACACTGCGACGACGACGCCGCTGCCCGCGCCCGATGCCGGAAAGGCGGCACCGGCTGTCGACGCGGCGCCGGCCGTCGACGCTGCGCCGATGCCGCCCAAGAACGACTGCAAGCTGAGCGACCTCCCGCCGGTGCCCGACGTGACACCCGCGTTCGTGACGCTCGCGCCGCCGTCGGTGGACGCTCCGCCCATGAGCGGCGGAACGCTCATCGGCACGTACGTCGTCGACAAGGCGAAGGTGTTCCTGCCGAGCGGAACCGCAGGGCTCGCCGATCCGCAGAAGTCGACCGGCACCGTCAATGCGTGGGCGATCTTCGACGGCACGAACTACCGCCTCCACCTGAAGGCAGACTTCGTCATCGACACCGTCGCCGGCCCGCAGATGCAGGGCAGCGACGGCGCTTCGCAGGGCGGCTTCACGGTGAGCGGCTCGACGCTCACGCTCGATCACGCGTGCGACACCGTGATCCCGGCCGAGGCCGACTACTCCTTCACGGACATGGGCAACGGCCGCGCCACCATCCTCATCAAGACGCCCTCGCCGTACGGCGACACGTACCTCGAGCTCGACGCCGCGAAGATGTGAGAGGCGCGCGGAGCTCGCCGCCTCACGCGTCGAAGTGACCGAGGAGCAGCCGCGCGAGCCAGCTTCGAAAGTGGGAGGACGCGCGAGGATCGGCCCCGAGGCCGGCGTTCTTCAGCATCGTGGGCGCGAGGACGGAGCCGCCGACGAGCGCGATCGACGCCAGCACCACCGTTCGCGCCGTGTCCTCGCGCGTCGGCTTCTTGGCGCGCTTGGTTCGCTCGAGGCGCAGCGCGTGCGTCGCGTCGACGACATCGGTCAAGCCCACCTCGGCCCCGTCGAAGTGATGACCCTCGAGCGCGAGCCACGTGATCACCCGCCCGTGTCCGTTCTTCTCCAGCGCGAGCGCCACGTTCTCGATCATGGTGGCGAGCTGCTCGTGATCGCCGCTCGAGGCGTTCATCGTGGCGACCAGCGCGGCGTTGATCGAATGAAGAGCGCGCGCGATGACCGCCTTCACGAGGAGCTCGCGGCTTCCGAAGTGGTGCAGCACCGTGGGATGCGAGACGCCTGCGTGCGTTGCCACGTCTTGGAGACGGATGCCCGCCGGGCCCACCTCGGCGAGGCGCTTCTCGGTCGCGTCCAGGATCAGCGCGCGCGCGGCGCTGGCGTCGAGACGCCGGCGCGCTCTTGCGGCCTTGGGTTTCGCGGCCTTGGGCATCTGTGAAGGATGCCGCGACGCACCGTTGCTGACAAGTTTGTCAGCATCTATTGACAATCTTGTTCATGAGCCCAGAGTGAAGGGCAGGAGTCGCTGCCATGACCTACCTCCAGTTCGCTCCCCGTCGAGCCTTCCGCGCCGCCCGCATCCTCGCGGCCGATCCCGACGACCTGCCGCAGGTGTTCACCATCATCGAGGCCCTGTCCGGCGACACGCTCCAGCGCATCGCCCGGCGCATGTCGCGAAGCGAGACGGGACGCCGCCTGAGGGCGACGCAGCCGGACATCGTCGATCAGCTCACCGACCGCGACGCCCTCGCGCGCTTGCCGGCGGGCACGCTGGGTCGCGCCTACCTGGCGTTCGTCGAGCGGGAGAACATCTCGGCGCCTGGCATCCGCGAGGCGGCGGTCAAGGGGACGACGAACGACGTCCCCTTGCCGCCGGAGCTCGCCTGGGTGCAGGCCCGCCTGCGCGACACGCACGATCTGTGGCACGCAGCGACCGGCTACTCGGGCGACGTTCTCGGCGAGACGGCGCTGCTCGCATTCACCTTCGCGCAGACCTGGAACCCGGCGATCGCCCTCATTCTGGCCATCGGTCTCGTCAAGATCGGCGCCGCTCCCACGGGCGGCATGGCGGCGCGTCGGACCATCATCGACGGATTCCGCCGCGGCAGGAAGGCTGCATGGCTCCCCGGCCTGGAGTGGGAGGCGCTGCTCACGCTGCCGCTCGCCGAGGTGCGCGCCCGGCTCGCGCTCGAGGAGGCGCCGGTCTACAAGGAGATTCGAAGCGCGGAGCTCACGGCGGCGTGACGCGAGATGTTCGAAGCGCTTCGTGATGGCACGTGTTCGTCACGTACGAGATGCTACGAGGAGCGCACATGTCGATGCCCCGCCGTGTGATTGCCGTTTCTCTCTCGCTGGCCACGCTCGCTTCGTTCCTCGCCTGCGCCGGTAGCAATCGAGACAAGGCCGGCTTCGAGAACGCAGAGACGGGGACGCCGGCCGACGCGGCGCCGCCTCCCGATCTCAGGGGCGAGGCCTCGACACCACAGGTGGCCGATACCGGGTTCGCGACGTGCGCGAGCACGGCCATCGAAGCGAAGCGCAACCCGCTCCCGGTGGACATCATCTGGGTCGTCGACAACTCGGCGAGCATGGCTGCGGCAGTCGCCGAGGTGCAGTCGGGCCTCAATGCTTTTGCCGGGCTCATCGGCAGCAAGGGTCTCGATTACAAGGTCGTGATGCTGTCGCTGCGCGGCTCGGCTCCGACCACCATCGGCGGAAAGAATCGCTTTCCGGTCTGCATTCCGCCGCCGCTCGGCGACGTCGATTGCGGAAACACCGCGCTCTTCTTCCATGCGCCCGTCGACATCCAGAGCACGCAGCCGCTCGAGCAGATCCTCGGCACGCTCGATCAGACGCAGGGCTACACCGACGGCACCGCGCGCGGGAGCGTGCCGTGGTCGCAGGAGCTGCGCGCCGGCGCGACGAAGAGCATCGTGCTCGTCACCGACGACAACTCGCGCTTTCCCGGCGTCAGCTTCGAAGGCTTTCCGGGCGGCGACAGCCCCTACACGAGCGGCCTCGTGCTCCCTCCGGGGATCCTCGATCCGAGCCGTGCCGGAGCCTGGAAGGACTACGTCTTCCACGCGATCTACGGCTGGGGAACGACCGTGGACCCGAGCATCCGCTGTTCGTTCCCCGACGGCACCAAGCCGACGGCCTCCGGATCGGAGTACACGGCCCTCGTCCAGAAGACCGGCGGAGCGCGCGCGCAGATCTGCGACGGCAGCGCCGCGTGGGGTCCGTTCTTCGATGCGGTCGCGACCGCGGTGCTCGCCACGGCGCGGGTCGCGTGCGAGCTCGACGTTCCTCGTCCGGATGCCGGCACCCTCGATCCCGCGCTCGTGAACGTGCGCGTCACCGACGGAATGAAGACGCCGACGGACGTTCCGCGGGTCAGCGGCGAGCCAGCCTGCGCCGGCCTCGACGGCTGGTACTACGACATGCCGGCGGCGCCGACGAAGGTCATCCTGTGTCCGAAGTCATGTGAGAGCGCGCAGTCGCACGGCGGCGCGAAGGTCCCGAAGATCGACGTGCTCTTCGGCTGCGAAACCGTCGTGCGCTGACGTAGCGCGCGTCGAGCAGGCGTATGATGAGGGCCGATGCGGCTCATCGTCCTCGCGCTCTTCCTGTCGCTCGCTACGGCTTGCTCCGGCGCGCCTCCCGGCGCCGAAGAGACAAGCCGCGTCGCGTCGGCGATCATCGACGGCACGGCGTCGGACGAGTCGCAGAACGCCGTCGTCCGCCTCGTCATCGTCAATCCTGCGAACAACGAGTCGGACACCGTCTGCACGGGCACGTTGGTCGCGCCGGACATCGTGCTCACCGCGCGCCACTGCGTCTCGCGAACGGAGGAGTCGGTAACGTGCCTCGAGGTCGACGGGAAGCTCGTCGGCGGTGCGATCTTCGAGGACCATCAGCCGGAGAACGTCCTCGTCGTCGTCGGCGTGAAGCCAGGCGCCGCGCAGACCGATGCGATCGGCGCCAAGATCTTCCATGACTCCGCGACGAACCTCTGCGGACACGACGTGGCTCTCGTGGTGCTCGATCGCAAGCTCGGCTCGCCGATCGCGCCCATTCGGATCGACACGAGCGCGACCACGAACGATCGGTTCACCGCCGTCGGCTGGGGCACGAACGGTACGAGCTTGCCGACCGTGCGCCAGCAGCGCGCCGGCGTGGTGGTTCAATACATCGGCCCGGCCGTCATCGACCTCGATACCGGGCACCGCGTCGCGATCGGGTCGAACGAGCTCTTGGCAGGCGAATCCGACTGCTCCGGCGACAGCGGCGGTCCCGCGCTCGACGCCACGACGGGCGCGATCATCGGCGTCGCCACGCGAAGCGGCGTCGGCGCGCCCGACACGACTTCGCCGTGCAGGAACAGCAAGAACGTGTACGCCGTGCCGTCGGGCTTCGTGGACGTCATCGACGCCGCGTTCAGCGCCGCCGGCGACAAAGTGTGGAGCGAGGGCAACCCCGAGCCGCCTCGACCTCCGACGACTCCGGTAGCGACTTCGAAGAGTGGTTGCACCATGCATGCATCCGGCGAACGCGCCACGCTCGCGACGTGGGCGCTCGTCGGCCTCCTCGTCGCTGGCTGTCGCCTTCGAAGAGCAGAGAAAGCGCGCGCGCGCGAGTCACATCACGTCTCACGCCAAGTGAGCGCGCGGGCTTCCGCCGAGCCCCATGATGCCTGACCCGAGGCATAGCAGCGCGACCGCCACGGTCGAGACGTAGAGGCTCATCTCGAGCGCGTGCTGAATGGCGTAGCTGAGCGCTGCCGACATGAGGTCCTCCTGGATGGCCACGCACCAACGTGCGCACGCGTGCCGACAAGGCAACGGAGACGATGGGACGGGCCCTAACGCTCGCCCTCGCCCTCCGACCCCTCAGGCCTCTCATCGAAGCGCTTGTCGCTCGTGCTCGCCCAGAGAAGCGTGAGCGCCACCGGGAGCGCGAAGAAGTAGATGATGAAGGCGTCCCGGCCGATGGCGGCGGTGAGGAGCACTCCGAGCGCAACGGTGAAGACCGTCAGCGCGAGCGCGGTGCGGCGCCGGCGATG
The DNA here is from genome assembly GCA_034666145.1 of Myxococcales bacterium. GTDB lineage: Bacteria > Myxococcota_A > Polyangia > Polyangiales > Polyangiaceae > Labilithrix. The sequence continues at coordinate 8,379 of JAXDMI010000086.1, forward strand.
GATCAGCGGGTCCGTTCCGTGCGCGTAGCTTTGACGGCGCTCTCCCGAGAAACCCGTGCTGCTGGATGTGGCGGACATGCCGTCCGGGATGCGAGAGGCATGCCTCGCCGGCGCGGAAGCGCTTCAGCCGTAGCTCGATAGGACGTCGCCGCCCACGTCGCGGCGATCGATTGCATCTCCCACGCGCACACGCGCATCACGCGCGCGCCCTCGCAGAAGCGATCGCGGATCCGCGCACGGAGGATGCGCGGCGCGCGCTCCGTCTGGTCGGGGCGACCCGTTCGCGCCCAGAGGTCTACGACCGTACGCTGGCCGTCGCCGCTCGCGCCGATCGAGTCTTCGGGCGAGCGGCCGGAACATCAGCGCCCTTGCGGGCGTCGAGGGTGGAAGGTTAAAAGCGGCTCGAGGTGGGCGCTACGTTGCGCTCACTTCTTGGCAGGCGCGCTCGGCGTCGCCGGCGTGGCCGCCGTCGTGGGCGCGCTGGGCGTCGCCGGCGTGCTGGGCGCGGCCGCCGTGCTCGGCGTGGCCGGCGTGCTGGGTGCGCCCGCCTCGGGAAGGGCCGCGCCGGTCGGCACGGACGGCGTCGACGGGAGGTCGCCGCCGCACGCAAAGAGGAGGGTGGACATGATCGTGAGAAGGAAAACGGTACGCATGCGCGCACGGTAAACGAGTCGCTCCTAGATGTCCACCATAGGAGACTTAACTTCTATTTACTAGAACGTCGGGCACGACCAGACGTAGCGCCCGCCCGAGTCGCACACCATGGCTACCACGAGCTGGCCAGCCGTGCGCGGATCCGACGAGCATCAGCGCGATTCGCTCGTGCGACCAGTCCTCTGGAATGGTGAGCCGAACGCCATGGCCGCGAGCCGCGCCGACGTCAGGCGGCGCGAGCTCGACGAACGGGGTGTGCCCGATGCCGTCGGCCTGCCCGCGCCAGGGAACACCCGTGCCACCGGCCCCTTCGCTCTCGAAACCGACGCCATCGACCTGTGCCATGTCTGTTATGTTAGATATATGTTTACGATGGTAGACAGTCAAGCAGCCGAGGCCGTGCATCGAGGAAGCGAGAGCGGTTCGGCGGCCGTCGAGGTGCGCGAGCGCTGGCTGCGTGTCTCGTTCGGCGCGCGCGGCCATGGCGACTTTCATCTGCGTTGGCTGCGCCACAACTGCGATCGCGACCTGCATCCGCTCACGCGCGAGCGGACCGTCTGCTCGTCCGAGCTGCCCGACGATCTCCGCGCTGCCGCGGCCTTCGTGGCCGGCGACGTGCTCGTGGTCCGCTGGGCGCACGACGAACGAGAGAGCCGGTATCCCCTCGCGTGGCTCGAAGAGCCACCGAGCCGCTCATCGAGGCCTTCTCCGCCGCCGGCCTCCGCGTGATCGGCACGCACTTCGGCCGGATCGAGGATCTGCGCACGGACAACTCCACGAACGCGAACACCGATCAGCTGGCTACACCGACGCTGCCGTCGATCTCCATACCGATCAGCCTTTCCTCGAAACGCCGCCGCGCATGCAGCTCCTCCAGGGGATCCGTCCTGCGGAGAGCGGCGGCGACAGCTACCTCGTCGATGCGCGCGCTGCGGCAGCCCATCTGAGGAGCTTCGACGAGGAGGCCTACGAGCTGTTCACGCGCACGAGAGTCCGCTTCCATCGCAAGCAGACGGCTCGGCTGCCGTTCGCTCGTATGGAGGCCTGGTACCGCGCGCACGATCGGTTCGCTCGGCTGGTGCGCGACCCGCAGAACCAGCTCCGCTTCTCGCTCGGCCCCGGTGACTTCGTGCTCTACGACAACTACCGCATGCTGCACGCGCGCACGGCGTTCCGCGGCGCGCGCTGGCTACGCGGCGTGTACTTCGATCGCCGAGCGCTCGCGGCAGAGGTCGGAGCATCGGCTCCGCTTTAGCGGATGGCGTTGCGACCGGCGTCCCCAGCGAGCTAGCGTGTCGCACCCCAAGGAGCCCACGCATGACGACAGCCAATCCCCACGTGATCGGTGAGCGCGCCGCAAGGCAGCTATCGAACACCACGAAGACGCCGCCCCAGTGGCGCGGTGCGACCCCGCGTTGGCTGGTGCAGATGCTCCCGTGGACGCCCGTCGAAGCCGGCGTCTACCGCGTGAACCAGGCGCTCGACGACAAGTTCTCGTTGAAGTGCAGCCCGGAGCCGGGCGAGGAGCTGCCCGTCGGCTTCAGCGACTACGAGCCGAACCCGCGCGAGTACGTGCTCGCCTCGGTGACCACGACGATCGAAGTCAGCACGCGGGTCTCCGATCTGTTCCGCAGCCCGATGGACCAGGTGAAGGAGCAGCTCACGCTCGCCGTCGAGAAGATGAAGGAGCGGCAGGAGAGCGAGGTCCTCAACAACAAGAACTACGGCCTCCTCCACAACGTCGATCCCGACATGCGCATCAAGTCGCGGAAGGGCACGCCGACGCCGGACGATCTCGACGAGCTGATCGCCACCGTCTGGAAGGAGCCCGCGTTCTTTCTCGCTCACCCGAGGGCGATCGCCGCGTTCGGTCGCGAATGCACGCGCCGTGGCGTCCCGCCGCCGACCGTGTCCCTCTTCGGCTCGCCCTTCCTCACGTGGCGCGGGCTTCCGCTCGTCCCGAGCGACAAGCTGCCGATCAAGGAAAACAAGACCGACATCCTCCTGATGCGAACCGGCGAGCGGAAGCGCGGCGTGGTCGGCCTGTTCCAGCCGGGGCTGCCCGGCGAGGTCAGCCCGAGCCTCTCCATCCGACTGATGGGGATCAACCAGCGGGGCGCGGCCGCGTACCTGCTCTCTCTCTACTGCTCGGTCGCCGTGCTGACCCACGACGCGCTCGGCGTGCTCGAGGGCGTGAAGGTCGATCATTACCATGAGTACCCGTGACGAGAGCTTCGAGCCGCCGGCAGCTGCGCTGCCCGGCGAGCTCCGGCCTCATCAAGGGCAGCTGCCGAATCCGGGCGACACGATGTCGACCCCATCGGCGGCCGCATCGACGCCCGGCGTAGCGCTCGCCGGCGCGCGCGTTCCGGGCGCGCCGACGTTGCCGGATTTCGATCCGGTCTCGATGACGAGCCTCATCGGGCAGATGGCGAACGAGATGTTCGCCGCCCCGACCATGGGTGATCTGCCGACGCCCACCACGAGCGCACCGACGACGCTCTCGGCACCGTCGGCGCCGGTGAGCGTGCCGTCCGCGCCCGTGAGCGTTCCGAGCGCAGCGGCGCCTTTCGGTTCGCCGATCGACTTCGGCGGCATCGCTCTCATGAGCGATCCGTTCGGCGGTGCGATGCTGAGCGCCCCGCTCCTCGACTTCCCTCCTGACGAAGGCGAGCGGAAGAGCACCGAGGTCGGTGATCGCACGTCGCTCACGCGTACCGCGGAGCCGGTCATCTCGGTCGACGCGTACGAGATCGTGCCCGTGTCGTCCGATCCGGCGTTCGGCTCGCTCGGCGACGCATCCACGCGACAGGACCGAAGCGGACCGCTCGATCCGCACGCGCTGAAGCGTGAGTTTCCGATCTTGCAGGAGACCGTGAACGGGCGGCCGCTCGTCTGGCTCGACAACGCCGCCACGACGCAGAAGCCGCGCGCGGTCATCGATCGGCTCTCGTACTTCTACGAGCACGAGAACTCGAACATCCACCGCGCCGCGCACACGCTCGCGGCACGCGCGACCGAGGCCTACGAATCCGCACGCGAGAGCGTGAGGCGTTTCGTGAACGCGCCGTCGACGCGCGACGTGGTCTTCGTACGCGGCGCGACCGAGGCCATCAACCTCGTGGCGCAGAGCTGGGGACGGCGCAACGTCCAGGCCGGTGACGAGATCGTGATCACGGTGCTCGAGCACCACGCGAACATCGTCCCGTGGCAGATGCTCTGCTCGGAGAAGGGCGCGCGACTGCGCGTCGCCCCGGTCGACAATCACGGTCAGGTGATCCTCGAGGAGTACGAGAAGCTCCTGAATCCCAAGACGCGTCTCGTCTCGTTCACGCAGGTCTCGAACGCGCTCGGCACGATCACTCCCGCGAAGGAGATGGTCGACATGGCGCATCGGCACGGGGCGCGCGTCCTCGTCGACGGCGCCCAGGCTGTCTCGCACATGCGCGTCGACGTGCAGGACCTCGACTGCGATTTCTACGTGTTCTCGGGCCACAAAGTGTTCGCACCGACCGGCATCGGCGCGCTCTACGGCCGGAGCGAGCTGCTCGAGGCCATGCCGCCCTGGCAGGGCGGCGGCAACATGATCCAGGACGTCACCTTCGAGAAGACGACCTACCAACCCCCGCCGTCCCGTTTCGAGGCCGGCACGGGGAACATTGCCGACGCGGTCGGGCTGGGCGCCGCGGTCGACTGGCTGACGCGCCTCGGGCTCGAGCGCGTCGAGCGTTACGAGCACGAGCTGCTCGTCTACGCGACCGACAGGCTGAAGACCGTGCCTGGGCTCACGATCATCGGAACGGCTCCGGCGAAGGCTGGCGTCATCTCGTTCGTGCTCGCCGGCCAGAAGACGGAAGAGGTCGGCGGCATGCTCGATCGCGACGGGATCGCCGTGCGCTCGGGACACCATTGCGCGCAGCCGATCTTGCGAAGGTTCGGGCTCGAGGCCAGCGTTCGCGCCTCACTCGCTCCGTACAACACGTTCGAGGACATCGACACCCTGGTCGCCGCGCTCCGTCGGATCCAGGCGGGCCGCGCGACGCCTCGTTGATGATCTGCTAGTCCTCGTCGTCGGATGGTTCGCACGATCGTTCCGAGCGAAGTAGAGGCCCTCGTCGCGGCTGGCGGCCTCGACATCGTCGACGTTCGTGAGCCGCACGAGTGGGCCACCGGCCACGTTCCGGGGGCGCGCCTCGTTCCGCTCGCTCGGCTGCAGGCAAATCCGGACGCCGCACACCTCGGTAACAAGGTCCTCTTCGTCTGCGCGAGCGGGATGCGAAGCGCCACCGCGGCCGAGCTCGCGGACAAGCGCGGCACGCCCGAGACCCTCACCCTCGCCGG
>JAXDMI010000087.1:0-3707 GCA_034666145.1 Myxococcales bacterium
TCGCAGCCGGCCCCCCGCCGCGAGAGCTTCGAGCTCTTCAAGGGTGAGGACGGCAAGTCGTACTTCCATCTCCGCGCGGCCAACGGCGAGATCATGCTCGGGTCGCAGGGCTACACGGCGGCGGCGAGCGCACGTGGCGGCATCGCCTCGGTGCTCACGAACGGCGCCGCCTCGTCGAGCTACGAGGTCTTCGAGACCGACGGCGGCGACTACGCGATCCGACTCGTCGCCGCGAACGGCGAGGTCATCGCACGGGGCGAGAGCTACTCGTCGAAGTCCAACGCGACGCGCGCGGTGACGCGCCTCACGGAGATCCTCTCCGGAGCAGTAAAGACGATCGAGGAGTGAGCGCGACGTGAGGGGACGCCTGGGAGGGCGTGAGGGGTCGCTCCTCCTCGATCACCTACGTCAGCGGTAGTAGAGCGCTTCGCGGAGATCGCAGAAGCGTTCGAGCAGCGTCCTGGTCTGTGGCTCGAGACAGAAGAACGAGAGCCCCAGACCAGGCCCGCGCGTATCGGTGTCGTTGTGATCGTCGGGGCCGTGGCCGTTTCCGGTGTACTGCCACTGGACGGCCGCGAGCACCTCGAGCGCGGTGCCGTTGGGGAGCGTGAAGCCGAGCATCACGTGCGTGCCCACCGGAATGGAGCGATGCGTGAGCACGAACATGCCGCCGCTCGAGAGATCGCCGGTGGTGGCATCGAAGCGATGAGCCGCACCTTCGACGTGCACCTCGACCTCGATGGGGAGGCGCGAGGCGCGGCGTCGCTCCATCTCCGCGGGGCGGCGGCGGATGAGGGTCGGCGACTCTTCGTTGCCGAAGTTGCCGGAAGAAGCTCCTTCAAGCGTCATCATGGGGCGGAAACACTGCAATAAGCGGTGCTTCGTCGCCTGAACGTGATCTCGCGCGCTTACCGACGTTTGCCGGTCGCTCGACTGACCAGGCCGCGGACGAGCGGCCTCTCCGTCGACCAGCGCTCCTGTCCTACAGCGAGGAGATCCTAGAGGCGCACGTCGATGTACACGCCGCGTCGCAGCTCCGAGAGCCACAGCTTGCGCTGCCGCTCCGTCGCGTCGCCGAATGCGCGCTCCATCATCTGATCCTTCACCGTCTCGTACGGCGGGATCTTCGGCTGCTCGCTCGCGAGCTGCACGATGAGGATGGCGGAGTTGCCCATCGGATCGCGGAACGCGATCGGCGAGCCGGTCTCACCGGGCTTCAGCGACGTCGCCGCCTGCTGCAGCTCCGGGAAGAGCATCGACGTCGGCACCGGACCGCGAGAGCCGCACGTGTTCTTCGTCGTCGGGTCTTCGCTGTAGTTCAGGACGAGCTCGCAGAAGTCGTCGCCGCGCTTGGCGCGCATCGAGAGCTCCTGGCCGAGCGCCTCGCGCGCCGCCGCCGTCTGCGCCGTCGCGCCGGGCGGGATCTGCAGCACGATGATCTTGAGATCGACCGGGTGCTGCTGCTGCACTTCCTTGAGCCAGCGATCGTACGCGGCGCGCGCGTCTTGCTCGGTGACGCGGACACGACCACGAACGCGGAGCTGGATCAGCTTTCCTTCGAGGACCTGGCGGCGGATCTCGTCGCGGTAGTCCTGCTCGGTGAGGCCCTGCTTCTTCGCTTCGGCGATGACGTCCTTCGGCTGCAGCTTCGTCTGCGCAGCGACCTGGCGGATGCCGTTGTCGACCTCGTCGGGCGAGACCGTGAGGTGGGACTTGTCGGCAGCGGTCTCCTCGAGGCGCTCGTCGACGAGGCGGTTCAGGAGCTCCCGAAACATCTCGCTCTCTTGCGCGGCCTGCTGCGTCGGGTTCGGCGTGCTCGCGGCGATGCGCCAGAGGTGCGGGCGACCGCGCAGGCGCAGCTCGGAGAGCAGGATGGGCCGCTCGCCGACGACGGCGACGATGCGCTCGACGATCGAAGCGTCCGACGGAGCGGCGAAGGCCAGGCCTGCAAGCAGCGCTGCACCGGCGAGCAGGGCGTTCAAGGGTCTACGGCGAATCACGCCCTTTTCTTATCACTTCCGGTGCTCGCTGGAAGAGGTCTATCCTCCGTCACTTCACGGAGGAGCGGATGGGCATGCTGTCAGCACGATTGGGAACGCTCGCCATCGCAGGTGCGCTGACGTTGGGCGCTGCGACGGGAACGTTGGGGTGCAAGAAGCTCCTCAAAGGCAACAAGGGAGCCGACGCGGGCACGAAGACCACGACGACCTCCGCCGGCAATACGCCGCAGGACGACGCGGATGAGCAGATGCTCGACAAGCTCGACGCGTACATCATCTGTCTGAACACGCTCTCGAACCCGGTTCACCAGACCCGTGCGCGCTACTTCTCGTGGGTCGATCCCAAGAAGGGCGTCACCGGCAACGAGAAGGTCGTGCTCGGTCTGTTCGACATCCCGAACGAGACCGTGAAGAAGTGCACCGATGGCCTGACCAAGGCGCGCACTCAGCCGCCGCGCGACTCCAAGCTCGAGTCCGCGGGCGACGACTTCGCGAAGACCGTCACCGATCTCGATGCGATCATCGAGGAGGTCTTCACGTACTACGAGAACAAGAACTTCAAGGACGACAAGTTCGCCAAGGGCAAGGCCATCCACCCCAAGCTGGTGGCTGCGTTCCAGGCCTTCTCGAAGGCCGACAACAACATGCACGCCACGCTCGACGGCATCACGAAGCCGCTCGCGCAGCGAACCCTCGGCCGCATCGAGCGCGAAGAGGGCAAGAAGTTCCGCTGGAACCGCAAGAACGTCCTCATCGAGGCCCGTGAGCTCGTCGAGGCCGGTGACCCGGTCGGCGAGGACGACAACATCGACTTCCCGCTCTACAACGCGGCGTTCAACGAGTTCGACGCCGCCGTGACGGGCCTCCAAGCCTTCGGCGCGCTCCACAAGAAGGAGCTCGACGCGCAGACGAACCCGTCGTGGCCGCTCGCGAGCTCGAACTTCGACCAGTTCTCACGCGCGGCCGAGGACTACCGCAAGAAGGCGCGCGAGTACCTGCGCTGCTTGCGCGATGCGCCGGCGAAGGCGAAGACGCCGAACGGCAAGATCGATCCCGACAAGCTGCCGGCCTGCCCCGACGGCCGCCCGCGCGACGTCGTGCAGAAGTACAACGAGTTCATCCGCACCTCGAACGACCACCAGTTCCCGTGATCTAGAGAGACGCGACGATGAAAGCGAAAAGGCCGCGTCCCTGAGGGGCGCGGCCTTTTGCGTAGATGCGTAGATGCGTAGATGCGTGTGCGTCGGAAGCGGATTAGCGCTTCGAGTACTGGAAGCGCTTGCGGGCGCCGGGCTGACCGTACTTCTTGCGCTCCTTCTTGCGAGCGTCGCGGGTCAGGAAGCCGGCGCGCTTCAGCACGCTGCGCTTCTCCGGGTCGAGCGCGATGAGCGCGCGCGAGATGCCGTGGCGCATCGCCGAGGCCTGGGCCGAGTGGCCGCCGCCCTTGACGGTCGCCCAGACGTCGAACTGGTCGAGAGCCTCGATGAGCTCGAGGGCCTGCTTCATGACCATGATCGAGGTTTCACGCTCGAAGTACTGGTCGGCGGGCTTGTTGTTGACGGTCACCTGGCCGCTGCCGGCCGAGAGCCAGACGCGCGCGATGGCGGTCTTGCGCTTGCCCGTGGCGTAGGTGCGAGTCGTGCTGGTGCGTGACGTAGTGGCGCTCATTCGATGTCTCTCACTTGATCTCGAGGACCGTGGGCTTCT
>JAXDMI010000088.1:0-3634 GCA_034666145.1 Myxococcales bacterium
GTCTCCGAGCGTGTTCGCATCGCTGTGCGCGACCGCGGTCCGGGCTTCAGCGAGGCGGTCCTCCCGCGTGCGTTCGAGCCGTTCGTGATGGGCGCAGACTCCGCGCGCTCACCGGGCGCGCATGGCATGGGCCTCGGTCTCTCGCTCGTTCGTCGCATCGTCGAGGCCCATGGAGGAGCCGCTTCGGCCGTGAATGTGGCGGAAGGCGAGGTCGTCACCGGCGCGGAGGTCTCGATCGAGCTGCCCGTGGCTTGAGCGGGTCCGCAGCCGAATTGGCGCTCGCGAGGGCGGGCCGATACGATCCCGAAGGTGGATTCCTCCTTCGGCCGAACGCTGCTCTGGCTGACGGCCATCCTCGGGGCCATCGGCCTCCTCCTCTATTTGTTCGTGTTCGATACGTGGGTGGTCCCCTCGGACGATCCGCTGCTGACGGCGGCGATCGCGCCCACGCTCAGCCCCGACGACCGCATCCTCACGCGACGCGGCTCGACGCCCATCACGGGTGAGCTCGCGCGCTGCTACATCCCCGACGGCAGCGGCAAGTTCACCATCGGTCGCGTCTTCGGCAGCGGCGGCGACTCCGTCGAGATCAACAACGAGCGCGTCGCCGTCAACGGCGTGAGCCCGAAGACCCGCTTTTCGTGCGGGATCGTGAGCATCGTCCACCCCGTGTCGGGCGATGCCGAGCCGTTGACCTGTACCGTCGAGGACAACGGGTCTTTCACGTACGGCGTCCTGGCCCACCCCGAATTCCGCGAGGGACAACGCCTCGCCAAGGTCGAGCCCGGCAAGGTTTGGCTCGTCAGTGACAATCGGCACATCCACAAGGACTCGCGCGACTTCGGCTCGGTCGACGCTTCTGCCTGCGAGCACGTGGTTTTCCGCCTTTGGGGCCAGACCTTCGGCGATGCCTCCCATCGCTTCAACGTCCTCTGGTGAGGCTCTTTTTTTGGTAAGCTCGGCGCGCTTGGAACTCGAGATCGGGATCGTCTGTGCGCGGTGCGAGACCTATGCGGTGCTCGGCACGGCCGCGTGCGTTTCGTGCGGGCACGCGCTCGCGCTCGAAGCGGTCGGCGCAGACGCGAGCGCGCCGGTCTCGAGCAAGGTGCCGCCCACGACGCGCGAGCAGCCCGTCGAAGCGGAGAAGGACGCCGACGTCGTCGAGCTCGTGAAGCCGAAGGCCGAAGTGCTCCCCGCGTCGCGACCGGAGCCGTCGCCCAAGGCCGCTCCCGTCTCTGCGCGAGCTGCGGCCTCCGGCTCGCGCGCGCCGGCGCCACGCTCCGAGTCGCGTTCGGATCCGCGCGCCGAGCCCGCAGGCGACGAGCCGCCGCCGCGCTCGGGTCGTGGCGTCGTATCGCGTCCGTCGTCCGGTGGTTTCAGCACGCCTGCGAAGTCGTCCAAAGGGAAGTCCGTCGAGGAGCTCATGGATCAAGCAAAGAACTTCGTGTGCCGTTCGTGCTCGACCGCAGTACCGCTCGGACACAAGTTCTGCGGTCGTTGCGGCGCCGCCGTTCCGCCGGAGATCCTCCAGGCGCGCACGCAGTTCTTCGGTCAGCTGCAAGCGCCGGGTAAGGCGAAGCTGATCCTGATCCGCGGCGAAGGCGTCGAGGGTCTCAGCTACCAGCTCAACGCCGAGCACCACGTCGTCGGCCGCACCGGTCAGCTCGTGTTCCCCGACGATCCGTTCGTCTCTCCGACGCACGCCGACTTCTTCTACCGAAACGGCAAGCTCGTCGTGAAGGACGAGGGGTCGATCAACGGCGTGTACCTGCGCGTGAAGGGCTCGATCGACGTCCAGCCCGACGACTTCTTCCTCGCGGGCGAGCAGGTCTTCCGTATCGACGCGACGCCGAAGCCGAGCGATCAGCCCGGGCCCGACGGCACGTACTTCTATTCGTCGCCGAAGCACCAGAGTCCGTTCCGCATCACGCAGATGCTCCAGGGCGGCTCCGCCGGCATGACGGTCTGCGCACGCGGCTCGAGCCTGCAGATTGGCCGGGAGGGCGGCGATCTCAACTTCCCGAGCGACCTCTACATGAGCGCCGCGCACTGCAAGATCGAAGAAGCGGGCGGCAAGTTCATCCTCAACGACATGAACAGCCGCAACGGCAGCTACGTGCGCCTGAAGTCGGAGCGCGAGCTGTCGCACGGCGACTACGTGTTCATCGGTCGCAAGCTGCTGCGCGTCGAGATCACCGCCGCTTAGCGGTCGGGGCGACGGCACGCGGCGTGAGGCCGAGCGCCTTGCGCGCCATCGACGAGAACACGCCCATCATCGCGGACGGGATGTTGTCGATGAGGTCCTCGAGATCGACCGGCCCTTCGGCGACGGGGATGATCTCGGCGAACACCGTGGCGAAGCGCTCGTACTTGCGCTGCAGCGAGACGAGCTTCTCGCGGAGCGCATCGGCTTCGGGGCCGGAGGCATCACCGAGGAGACCGAGCGCGCGATTGCACAGGCTCACCTTGTCGAGCACGACGCGACGCAGGCGCGTGAGGTAAGCGCCGACCACGACGTCGGGATATTTTCCGCGCAGCGCGAACGTGTCGTGCCGCGTTCCAGACGCGCGATGACGCTCGACGATGCCGGCGCCCTCGAGGCCGCGGAGGTTCGCGAAGATGTTGCTCTTCGAGCGCCCGAGCTCCTCGCTCAGCTCGTCCATCGAGAGCGGACGATCGGCGAGGTAGAGCGCAGCGACGATCTGTCCACCGAGACGCGTGATCCCGGGGAAGCTGGCCGCGATCTCGCGTCCGACACCGTCGAGGACCGCGGCGCGCGCAGCCGAAACGCGATCGACGGTGGCAGGCGCTTTCGCGGAAGAACTCTCTGACGCGGCCTTCGCCATTCCGTGGTTGCAGAACTCATAGCACGAGGCGACGGACGGTGGAATCGCACGGCCCCCGCGCTATGGACGACGCATGGCCATGGAGACCGACGCCACCGCCGACAGGCCCGATCGGAAGCCGAACCGGCTCGCGACGGAGGCGTCGCCGTATTTGCTGCAACATGCACGCAATCCGGTGGACTGGTTTCCGTGGGGCGAGGAAGCGCTCGCCGAAGCCAAGCGTCGCGACGTGCCCATTCTGCTCTCCATCGGCTACTCGGCGTGCCACTGGTGCCACGTCATGGAGCGCGAGAGCTTCGAGGACGAGGCCATCGCGAAGCTGATGAACGAGAGCTTCGTCTGCATCAAGGTCGATCGCGAGGAGCGACCGGACCTCGATCAGATCTACCAGCTCGTCGTTCAGCTCATGGGGCGCAGCGGTGGCTGGCCGCTCACCGTGTTCCTCACGCCGGACCAGAAGCCCTTCTTCGCGGGCACGTATTTTCCGCCCGCCGATCGCTACGGCATGCCTGGTTTTCCGAAGATCCTGCGCGCCATCGCAGAGGCCTACCGCGAGAAGCGCGGCGAGATCGTCGCGCAGGCGGAGGAGCTGACGAAGGCCATCGCCGAGGTGGGCCGCGGCGAGTCGGACGGCTCGAGCGCGTATACCCCGGGACCGGATCTGCTCGAGCGCGTCACCGCCGTCTTGATGCGACGCTTCGACGATACGAACGGCGGCTTCGGCAAGGCACCGAAGTTCCCGAACACGATGCCGCTCGAGGTGCTGATGCGCCGCGGCGTGCTCGAGG
>JAXDMI010000089.1:0-3423 GCA_034666145.1 Myxococcales bacterium
AGAGCACCTTGCGCAGCTTCGGCTCGTTGCCCTCGTCGAGCTTGCAGATGAAGACGATGGTGTCCGCGTACGGCCCGTTGGTGATGAAGGTCTTGCTGCCGTTCAAGACGTAGCCGTCACCCTCGCGCCGCGCGGTCGACTTCATCGCGCCGAACGCGTCGGAGCCGGAGCCGGGCTCGGTGATGGCCCACGCACCGATCTTGTCGAGCGTGAGGAGATCGAGCGCCCAGCGTTCCTTCTGCGCGATGGTCCCACGCGACATGATCGCGCTGGCGGTGAGCCCCATGCTGACGCCGAGCGCCGTGACCATGCCGGGACTGTGTCGCGACAGCTCGATGATGGGGATCATCCGCATGGCCATCTCCATGGCTGCTTGGGGATTCGGACCGGTCCGCTTCTCGCGCGGCACCTCGGGCTGGCCGGCTCGCGCCTTCTGCTTCTCGATCTGCGCGGCGAACGTCATACGCGCCATGTCGGCGATCCCGAACGTCGCGACGAGCTTGCGGAGCACCTCGTACGGGGGCTCGCCCTCGTGCTCGATGGCCTGGAGCTTCGGCTTCACCTCCGCGTCGCAGAACTTGCGGATGGAGTCGCGGATCGAGAGATGCGTCTCGGACCACTCGATCACGGGCACCGTCCGATCTCGACCTTGATCATGTGGACCGGCGTGTTGGGCTTGTCATTGCCGTCGACCGGCACGCCGGCGATGGCGATGGCGCTCTCGGTCGCGCACGAGCCGAAGACGTTGTAGTCAGCCTTCGGGCCCTTCCCGACCACGATGTAGAACTGGCTGCCGCTCGGTACGAGCGGCTTGCCGGCCGCTGCCATTGCGAGGACGCCGAGCGGCTCCTCGGCGTGGTTCTCGTTGACGACGTCGTAGCCGGGGCCGCCTAATCCGGTCCCCTTCGGATCGCCGCCTTGGATGACGAAGCCGGTGATCACGCGGTGCCACGTCAGGCCGTCGTAGAAGTGGCCGGTCGTCCACTTGTTCATGCCGTCTTTGTACGGACGCGTGCCGCGCACGAGGCCGACGAAGTTCGCGACGGAGATCGGCGCGGCTGCTTCGTCGAGCGTGCACTTGATGCCGCCGCTCTCGGTGTGGATGCCGGCGGTGAGCTTGCCGGCACCCGCGGGAAAACCATCGAGCGCCTTCGCGAGCGTGAACGCCGCCGCGCCGCCTGCCGGATCGGTCGTCGCGTTGGGATCGACCTGCACGGCGGGTGCGCCGGGGTCGCGGGTGCAACCGAGCAGCGGATCGACGCTGGGGTCGAAGCCCGCCTCGACGGGAACGGCGGCATCGCCGGCATCGGCTCCGCCGGTCGCCGCCGTGGAAGAGGAGCACGACGCCAGCGCCGTAGGCACGAAGGCAGCAGTGGCGAGGAGCGACACGACGACGCGGAGGTGCATGGCCGGTTCTTAGCAGGGAGCGGTCCTGGGCGCCCCATTCCACTCACCCGCGCCTTTCGCCGCAGACGCTCGTTGTCCGTTATGATTTCGGACGTGAAAACCCGTCTGCGAAGCGCGTTTCGGCTCTTCACGATCCTCCTCTTGCTCGTGTCGATCTGGACCGCATACGCCAACGTCTTCTCCGACGACACCGCCCTCCGTGCGCGCGCCGGCGATCTCGCGCGCAAGGAAGCGGGCTGCGGCGACAAGTGCAAGGTGACCAACATGGTCGGCTCACGCGGGATGATCGACGAGACGATCGACTACGACATGGACGGCGTGGGCGGCTATCGCGTCACGTGCCGCCGCGCATGGGTCGTCGCCGGCGACTACACGTGCGAGGCGCACAAGCGCTGATGATCGAGCGGGTCAGCCGACGTTGGTGAGCCACGTCGCGAACGCGGCGTCCTCACCGTGCTGCGCGGCCGCGAGACGAGCGGCGAGCCGCTTGGTCACGGGACCGGGCGTATCGGCGAGGACGCGACCGTCGATGGCGCCGATGGGCGCGATCGGCAAGGACGTCGCGGTGAGGAAGGCCTCGTCGGCGGCCACGAAGTCGGCACGGGCGAGCGTCGCCTCGCGCACGGGAATCCCCTCGGCCTGCGCGATCGCGAGCACGGCATCACGCGTGATCCCCGGGAGAACGAAGCCCAGGGATGGCGTGTAGAGTACACCTTTCGTCACGGCGAAGACGTTGGCGATGGGCGCCTCCGCGACGTTGCCCTCGTGATCGAGAAGGACCACGTCGTCCGCGCCCGCCGCCACTGCGCGCCGGCGGGCCAGCATCGGACCGAGGTAGGCGGCGGCGACCTTCGCCTCCGGGCTGAGCGCATCGGGCGCTGCCTTGCGAGCGTCGTCGAACGTCGCGATGCGCATCGGCTTCGCGCGCGGCGGGTCTTCGAAGAGCTGCGCCGCCACCGCGACGTGCGTGGACGGGTCGCGCGGCAGTAGATCGGGCTCGGAAGCTGCGAAGTACACGGACCAGCGCACGAGGCCTTCGTCGCGCTCGCACGCCGCGACGACGTCGATGGCGGCGCGCACGAGAGCGTCCTCGTCGAACGGCAGCGAGAGGCCCACGATGCGGGCGGACCGCACGAATCGCGCGACATGCTCGTGGGCCCGGAACAGCGCCACGCCGCTCTTCGCGCGATGGAACGAGCCGACGTCGAACACGAGGCTCCCGCGCTGCGGCGCGTGACCCATGAGCGGGATGGTGACGGTGGTCGTCTCGACGATGGCGCCGTCGAGCCAGACCAGCGGTGCGGTGATCGCCATGATGCGAAGTGGATCTGCGCGAAGGAGCCGGCTCAGCCCTCGAGGCCGAGCGCCTTCGAGATGCGCTTGACCATGGCCATCTCGAGCGGCGAGAGGCGTCCGTCTGCGGAGGCGGCGTCGACGAGCTGGCTCACCACCTCGCGCTTCTCGTCCTCGCTCGATGAGACGAGCGCCGCCTCGGCTTCGTCCCAGCCTTCGAGATCGAGGATGCCGCGACGCTCGTCGTCCTTCACGCCGAGCTTTTTCATCGCGGAGTCGAGGAACGCCCGCTCGTTCTCCGTCATGATGCCGTCGGCGGCGAGGACCTTGGACAGCAGGAGGCACTTGGCGATGCGCGGTTCCATCGCTGTCCAGGTTAGCTCAACCCCGCGGGACGCGGGCAGGGAAGGGGTGACTCAAGGAACGGGCTCGTCGAAGTGCACGCACCAGTCGAAGAGCGCGTAGCCGTTCCGCGAAGGCGTCGCGTCGGAGTCGCGCAGGTTGCCGTGCGCGCCCGTTTGGAGACCGGCCTTCGAGCCCTGCGTACCGGTGAACGCGTAGCGCAGGCGACGATTCGCGCCGCTCGGGTCGGCGGACAACGTGACGGTCACGGTGTCCGCTGCGGTGATGGCCACGCCGGTGATGGTCGGCGTCGACGGACCGTCGTCGGCGTACTCGAAGCCCATATTTCCCGGATTGGATGCGCGCGTCGCGTCGAGGACG
>JAXDMI010000090.1:0-8362 GCA_034666145.1 Myxococcales bacterium
CGATCTGGCCGTCCTTCACGACCGGCTTCTGCTTGATCTGGTGGACGCCCAGGATGCCGACTTCGGGGAAGTTGATGATCGGCGTCGCGAACAGCCCGCCGTCGGCGCCGAGCGAGGTGATGGTGAAGGTGGAGCCCTGCAGGTCCTCCATCTTCGACTTGCCGTTCTTCGCGTCGGTGGCGACGCGCTCGATCTCGCGCGCCACGTCGATGAGCGACCGGCGATCGGCGTCCTTCACGACGGGGACGATGAGGCCAGCGTCCGTCGAGGCGGCGATGCCGATGTTGTAATACTTGCGATAGACGAGCTCGTTGGTCGTCTCGTCGAGCGCGCTGTTGAGGATGGGGCGCTTCTTGAGCGCCGCGACCACTGCCTTCACGATGAACGGCAGGAACGTGAGCTTCACGCCCTGCTTCTCGGCGGACGGCTTCAGGCGCGCGCGGAGCTCCTTGATGCGGGTGCAGTCGCACTCCTCGACGAAGGTGAAGTGCGCGGCGGTGTGGACCGACTGCGCCATCCTCTGCGCGATCTTGCGGCGAACGCCGGCGAACGGAACGCGCTCCTCGAGCGGCCCGTGCTGACCAGGGCTCTGCGCGGGCGGCGTGATCTTGACGGGTGCGTGCGCGCTGATCGCGGTCCCGGTCCCGATCCCGGTCGCCGTGGTCGTGGCCGTGGCCGTGGCCGTCCCCGATCTTCCATCCGGCGCCGTCGGCGCCTTCGCGAACGACTCCACGTCTACCTTCGTCACGCGACCCTGCGGTCCGGTCGGAGGCACGGCGCGGAGGTCGATCTCCATGTCGCGGGCGAGCTTGCGCGTGGCCGGCGTCGCGAGCGGCTTTGCGTTGAAGTACGCGGACGCGAGCGCGCCGCCTCCACCGCTGCTCGTCGCTGCACCACCACCGCCGCCGCTACGCGCGGCGCCGCCGCCCATGCCGGGGAGGTTCTCCTTGATGTCACCGACCGCCGTGGCCGCAGGCTCGCTCTTGCCGTGCTGGCCGTTGCCGTTCGCGTGACCGTTGCCGCTCGAAGCGGCCTTGTGGTCGTCAGCGGCGCTGACGTTGGCATCGAGCTCGAAGACGACGAGCGTCGAGTGCACCTGGACGACGGTGCCCGGCGTGCCGACCGTCTCGACGACGCGGCCCGCCTTGGGCGAGGTGATCGTGACGGTGGCCTTGTCGGTCATCACCTCGATCATGGGCTGGTCCTCTTTGACCATGTCGCCGGCCTTGATGAGCCAGCTGACGATCTCGCCCTCGGTGACGCCTTCGCCGATGTCCGGCAGCTTGAATTCCCAGCGAGCCATGCGAGTTACCTCTTCAGAAACGGGCCGTCTCGACGATGGCCGGAAGGATGCGGTGAGCGAGTGGCAGGTAGTCCATCTCGAGCGTGTACGGGAAGGGCGTGTCGAAGCCGGTGACGCGCACGGGCGGCGCCTCCAGGCTCGTGAAGCAGTGCTCGTTGACGAGCGCGACGAGCTCGGCGCCGAAGCCGCACGTCTTCGGTGCTTCGTGCACCACGATGACGCGGCCGGTCTTCTTCACGCTGTTCGTGATGGTCTCGACGTCGAGCGGCCAGAGCGTGCGGAGGTCGACGATCTCGCACTCGATGCCCTGCTCGGCGGCCTGATCGGCGGCGGAGACGGCCTCGTAGAGCATGGCGCCCCAGGCGAGGATGGTGACGGCCGGCTTCGAGACGTCCGCTTTGCGGATGACGGCGGCCTTCGAGAGGTCGACGGTGTAGTCGCCCTCCGGGACCTCGCCGCGTGCCGCGCGATAGATGCGCTTCGGCTCGAAGAAGAGGACGGGATCGGGGTCGCGGATCGACGCGAGGAGCAGGCCCTTCGCATCGTGCGGGTTCGACGGACACACCACCTTGAGACCGGCGACGTGGATGAAGAGCGATTCGGGCGACTGTGAGTGATAGAGCCCGCCGCGGATGCCGCCGCCGACCGGCGTGCGGATCACCATGTTCGCCGCGTACTCGCCGCCGGAGCGCCAGCGCATCTTCGCGAGCTCGCTGACGATCTGGTCGTAGCCGGGGAAGATGAAGTCGGAGAACTGGATCTCCGGGATCGGCACGAGCCCGTAGAGCGCCATGCCGATCGCGGTGCCGAGGATGCCGCCTTCGGAGAGCGGCGTGTCGATGACGCGATCGTCGCCGAACTCGTCCCAGAGGCCGGCGGTGACGCGGAACACGCCGCCGACGCGGCCCACGTCCTCGCCCATCACCACGACGCGATCGTCGCGCTTCATCTCGACGCGGAGCGCGTCGTTGATGGCCTGAACGAGGTTCATCTGCGCCACGGCGAGGACTCCTTCTGCGCGCGGAGATGCGCGGGCACCTCGGCATAAACGTCATCGAACAAGGTGGAAGTGGCAGGCGGTCCGGCGCGCTCGGCGTCGCTCACGGCGGCGTCGATGGCGGCACGGACGTCCTTCGCGATCGCTTCGTCGGCGTCGCTCTCGGCGAGCTTCTCGCGCTCGAGCACGCGACGGAGGCGCACGAGGGGGTCGGCATCACCGAGCGAGAGCAGCTCGGCACCGCCGCTCGCCCATGCTGCCGTGGGCACGTGCGCGAGCGCCGGCGAGCCGGCGGCGATGGGATGCGTGATCGCCTCGATGAGCGTCGCGCCCTTCCCTTCCACGGCACGCGCCAGCGCGGCGCGCACCACCGTGAGCACGGCGAGCGCATCGGAGCCGTCGACGGTGGCGCTCGCGACGCCGTAGGCGAGCGCGCGTTCGCGCGTCGAGGCGAAGCGCTCGCGACCGTCGTTGCGACAGACGAAGACGACCGCCGGCTTGAAGACGCCGGCGAAGTTCACGGCGTTGTGGAAGTCGCCGGAGCTGCTGGCCCCTTCGCCGAAGATGGCGATGGTGGCGACGTCGTCCTTCTTGATCTTCGCCGCCCATGCCACGCCGACCGCCTGCGGGACGTGCGCACCGGCGACGCCGCTCGCGGGCGCTACGTGTTGGGCGCGCGCCGGCGGATGGTCGGGCGGTGAATGGCCCTTCGCGGCGTCGCTGCCGGAGCCGAATGCATGATGCATGTAGTTCGCGATCGGCAGCCCGCGCACGAGGGCGGCGCCCCATTCGCGGACCCCGGGGAACACCCAATCGTTCGGGCGGGCCGCGAGCGTGGCGGCGGCGATGACCGCCTCCTCGCCGAGGCACGACGAGTGGAACGCGATCTTCTCGCTGCGCTGCAAGTCGACCATGCGGGCGGACACGAGCCGCAGCGTCACCATGTGCCGGTAGAGCGCGACGGCGTCGCTCAAAGCCCCACGAAATGCGGGGTCGACGACGCCATCGGCCGCGCGGCTCGTGAACGCGCTCTCGGGCGCGCTCTCGCTGGAAGGAGCAGTAGGATCGGGCCCGGCGTGCATCGGGGCGCACCTTACAAGAAAGGGACGTAGCGGCGAAGAGCCGTCACGCTCGGCGCCCTGCGTCATGGCGCCGGGCGGGCAGCCCCGGCGACCCTGGTATTCCTCAGCTTGTTCGCGCTATGATTCACGCCATGGCGCGGCGCGCCTTCCTGCCCACGATCCCGCCCCCCGCAGGGCCGCCTCCCGTCCCGTCGACGCGAAGCCAACCTCCGCCGCCTTCTGTGCGGCCGAGTGTGCCTCCGCCGTCCGTAAGGCCGAGCGGCGGTCCTCCGCCTTCGACGCGTGGAAGCATCCCGCCCCCGTCGATGACCGATCGCTCCGATCGCTCGGGCGGCGGCGACCGTTTGTCATCGCCCAGCGGTCCCGGCGCCGTCGACACGGTGGCGATGCACGCGGTCACGCAGCTCCTCGATCGCCTCGCCGCCGCCGACGAATCGCAGTTCCTCGTGGCGTGGACCGAGCAGATGCTGTCGGGGCGGTCGCGCCTCGATCCCGCGCTCGCCGTGCGCCTGCTTCGCGCGTATCGCGAGACCGGTCGCGTCGACAAGGCGCGCGACCTCGCGGCTTCCCTCCCCAGCTCGCCGTCGTCGTGGAACCCGCTCGACACCGCGCGGCTCGCCATCGAGCGCGCCATCCTCTGCACCATCGACGGTCGCGCCGATCACGCCGAGGCCGAGCTCCGTCAGGCTTCGCGCGCGCTCACCGTCGCGCCGCGTGGCGCCGGGCTCCGCGAGCAGCTCGACATGCATCTCACGAGCGCGCAGCTCGAGCTGCGCTTGAACCGCGTGCAACAAGCGCAGGCCGCGCTCCGGCTCGCGGAGCACGTCGCCGAGCGCCTCGAGGACGGCGCCTGGCGCGTGGCGGTGTCGATGTCGCTCGGTCATCTGGCGATGCGCCTCGCCGATCCGCGTACCGCCGCGAAGCATTACAGCGTGGCGCTCCAGCGCTCCGCGGCGCGTGGGCTCGCGGCGATGCGCGCGCACGGCAACCTCGCCATCGCGCTCGGATCGATCGGTCAGTTCGACGACGCGCGCACCAACGCGACGACGGCGTGTCAGATCGCCGGCGAGATCGCGGCGGGCTGGCGTCATGCGGATGCCTACGACGTGCTCGCCATCGTCGAGATCGCCGCCGATCGCCCGGTGTCTGCGCTGCAGGCGCTCGATGACGCGCATGCTGCGCTCGGCGATCTCGAGCAGCCAACGCTCCGCTATCAGCTCGCGGGGCATCGCACGCTCGCCCTCGCGATGCTCGGTCGCGCGCAGGCCGCGAAGCAGTGGCTCGCGAAGACCGACAAGCTGCGCGCCGAGCTGTTCCAGGTCGACGCCATCGACGAGCAGGATCTCGTGGCCACGCGCGCGCGAACGCTCGAGGCGTGCGGTTCGCCCGCCGAAGCGCTCGAGACGTCGCTCGCGCATGCCGAGCGCCTTCCCGACGCGTTCGTGACCGGCTCGCTCAACCTCGTCATCGCGCGCTGCGCGCTCGCGATCGGCGACGCAGAGACCGCGCGGGTCGCCGCCGAACGCGCCGCGCTGTCGGGCGATCGCCACGGGTGGGTCCTCCCGGATCGTCAGCCGAGCATCGCGCTCTGGCAGATGGCGCTCAAGAGCGGCGACAGCCGCGTGGTGCGCTACGCCGAGAAGATGCTCGCGATCATGCAGAACGGCGTGGCGCCTCCCAGCATGCCGCCGCCTTCGACCGACGGTCGTAGCGGGCGCACGAGCATTCCGCCGCCGCCGCGCAACTCGTATCCGAGCGTGCCGCCGCCGTCGCGCAACTCGTACCCGAGCCTCAGCGCGCTCGCTGCCGCAGGAGTGCCGGGCGGTGGCGCGGACGACTCGTCCGAGTTCGACATGCTCCCCGAGGGCGAGACCCTCATCTACGTGACGACGCCGAGCGGCGTGACGCGCGTGCGCTCCACGGAGCTCGCCGGAGCCGTCGAGGCCGCGGACCTCGTGGTCGACACCATCACGCATCAGCTGCGAGTGGCGGGTCGCGAGGTGTCACTCGAACGCCGTCGCGCGCTCGAGCCCCTCGTCGTGCAGCTGCTGCGTCGCGCGCGCGAAGGCCTGAGCGCCGAAGAGATCCTGCGCGCGGCCGGTGGACCCGGCCCCGAGTCGGCCGACGCGGAGCATCGCGTCCGCGTGCTCATCTCGCGCGTGCGCGATCTGCTGGGCGACCCCGCCGCCATCGAGCGCGTGCGTGACGCCGGCGAGCACGGCAAGACGCGCTACCGGCTCGCGCCGAGCGTCCGGTTCGCGCTCATCGAGCCGCTCTACACCAGCTAGCCTCACCCCGTCCCCTCTCCTGAAGCAGGAGAGGGAGACAGAGAGGCGCGGCGTTATTTCTTCGCGGGCGTCGTCGTGTCCTTCTTCTTGTCCGTGGTCGACGCGGCCGGGGCGGTGTCGAGCTTCTTCTGGATCTCCTCGGCCTTCGCGAGGTGCGCAGCGACGTGCGTGCGGCCGTCCGTGAGGACGGTCTTGAGGTCGCCGTTCTGCGCGTTCGGGAGGAGCTTGTTGTCGAAGATGTTCAGGACGTCACGGTGCGCCTTCACCTGCGACTCGATGTAGGCCTTGTCGAAGTCCTTGCCCTTCTGGGTCTTCAGCGACGAGATCGTCGACTGCACGTCGGTCTTCAGCGCGCTCGACGTTTCGCTGTCGGCGGGCGTGATCTTCGCCTTCGCGGCGACGGCCTTGCCCTTCGCTTCCATGTCCTTGTGCTGCGTGATCATCATCGCGGCGAAGTTCTTCACGTCCGCGTTGGTGGCGGTCTTCGTGGCGAGGTTCGCCATGTCGATCTCGCCGAGGTTCGCGGTCGACGCGACGGCCACGATCTCCCCGTCGGTGAGCGGCTTCTCGGCGGGCTTGGCCGACGTCGTCGTGTCGGAGCCGGCGTTCGTTCCTCCACCGAGCGCGCTGTCGACCGGCTTGGCGTCGGTGGTCGCGGGCTTCGACTCCGGCGGCGGCGCGGGCGGCGGCGGCGTCGCGTTCATTGCCGAGGGATCCTGCGCGGGCTTCTCGTCGCCACCGCAGGCCACGAGCGTTGCGAGGGAAACGACCAACAGACCGCTGACGAGATGACGCATGTCGAAACTCCTTCGAGAGCTCCGGGCGGACCGGAGGGTCATGGATGATGTGCCGCGAGGTCCGCGCGCCGCGATCTCGTAATGCTGCGGAGCTTGGCTCGCAATCCGGCACGACGCCGCAAACGCTGCTGCAATCTGCCGCGCCTCCACCGTCTCGATCGGCGTGCGGCGCGTGAGAGCGTGCCGACGTCGCGAGGCCGTCAGCCGTCTTCGAGGCGCGCCTCGAGGGCGAGGGAGCTGCGTTTGCCGATCGCGGCGATGCCCGCGAGCGAGAGTGCTGCGAGGAGGACGCCGCCCACGGCGACGATGACCGAGAAGCGTGGCTCGTGCGCGAGGACCAGCGGCACGACCTGCACGCCGAAGAACGCCATCCGCGCTGCCATCGACGGGAACACGCTGCCCGAGACCGCGCGGATCCACGAGATGGCCAGCGCCAGTGCCAGGATCGACACGATCTCGCGCGGGCTCGCGCCGCTGAGCAACGTGTCGTAGGCCGCGGTCGCGAGGATGACCGACTCCGCGCGACGTCCGCGCTTCAGCGGCGTGAAGAGCGCGCCCCGGAAGAACAGCTCGTCGCAGACCGGCATCACCACCACGAGCGCGAGGAGCAGCGCGACCTTCTTGCCCACCGTCGGCGCGTCGAAGATGCGCGCGTAGGTCTCGAGCTCGCTCGGCGACGGCGGGTACCGCTTCGCGAAGATGCCGTCGAGCCACATCGCCGCCGGTGAGAGCCCCGCGCCCGCCGCTGCGCCGAGCACGACGAGGACGGCGGGCGGGCGCCGCAGCGCGAGCAGATGGCGGATCGACGACTGCGGCTCGTGCACGCGCAGGATCCCGAACAGCACCACCGAGTAGGCGAGCAGCTTGCACGTCGCGACCGTCACGACGTCGACGAATGCGCCGGGATGCGCCGCATCGATCACCGCGATCATCACGCCGAGGAACACCGCGACGAGCAGCGTCCAGAACGCTGCGGCGAGAAACGAGAGCGGCCGCTCTTCGGCCTCCGGCGGTCGACTCTCCACGCTCAGTGCCCAGGCCCAGGCGGAGCGGGCTGCGCCGGCGGCTGGCTCGGTGCCTGGCTCGCGCTCGCCGACGCGAGATGCGCGGGGACGCCGCGCTTCACCACCATGTCGCGGGCCATCTTCGGATCCGTCTCGAGATGATCGATCGTGAAATGCAGCCCGCGGCTCTCGCGCCGTGCCGCCGCGCACTCGACCACGAGCTGCGCGACGGTCGCGATGTTGCGGAGCTCGAGGAGGTCACGCGTGAGGAAGTACTTCCAGTAGTACTCGGCGATCTCTTCCTGCAAGAGCGCGATGCGGCGCGCCGCGCGCCGGAGGCGCTTGTCGGAACGCACGATGCCGACGTAGTTCCACATCAAGCGTCGCAGCTCGTCCCAGTTCTGCGTGATGACGACGGCCTCGTCGCTCGGCACCGCCTCGCCGACGTCCCAGTCCGGGACGTCGGGCCAAGGCTTGCTGCGGTCGATCGAGGCGAGGGCCTGCGCGGCGGTGTGCGCGAAGACCATGCCTTCGAGCAGCGAGTTCGATGCGAGACGATTGGCGCCGTGGAGACCGGTGTGCGCGCACTCGCCGATCGCCCAGAGGCCTGGAATCGTGGTGCGCCCGTCGAGATCGGTGGTGATGCCGCCGCAGAGATAGTGCGCCGCGGGGACGACGGGGATCGGCTGCTTGGTGATGTCGATCCCGTAACCCATGCATTGTGCATAGATGCCCGGGAAGTGCTCCTGGATGAAGTGCGCGTCCTTGTGCGTGATGTCGAGGTAGACGTGCTCGGCGCCGCTGCGCTTCATCTCGTGGTCGATGGCGCGCGCGACGATGTCACGCGGCGCGAGCTCGGCGCGGGCGTCGTACTCCTTCATGAAGGGCGTG
>JAXDMI010000091.1:0-4891 GCA_034666145.1 Myxococcales bacterium
CCGAGGGGCGGAGGCCGAGGCCGAGATACGCCGTCAGCATCGCGCCGCTCAGGGCGAGCGCGGTCACGGGCATGTAGAGGACCGGAACGGCGACGCCCGCGAGCAGCGCGGTCCTCGCTCTGCCCCGCGGTGGGCGCGGGGTCGGATCGAGGTGAACCATCGCGGTGACGTGAAGGCATGCGACGAGGAGCGCCGACGGTGCGCCGATGCCACGAACGACGGCCAACCCGGCGAGCCACGGGATCATGTGCTCCATCTGGAAGTGCCCAAACGCGGGCCACGGCTCGATCACCAGCGCGCCGCCCGCGATCATGACGAGAGGCACGCAGATCGCGGAGGTGATGAACCGATCTCTCGACATGGCGGCAGTATCAGGAGCCTCGGATGTGGCGGTGCCTCGCAGGAGTTACGCGTCAGCTCACGATGCGGAGCGAGCCCTTGACCACGCCGTAGCCGTTGCCCGTGTCGCCGCTCCGCAGCTCCGCCCACACGTCATGGGCGCGCGCGGGCGTCTCGATGGCGCGGCGATACGCGTTCACGAGGCGCGTGACGTCCGCCGCCTTCTCGCGCACCAGCTCGATGCGGAAGCGCGTGACGCCCGCGGTGACGAGCTGCGGCAGGAGCTGCACGGCGCTCTGCGGGCGCGCATGGAAGACCGTGTTGCGGCAGCCGACGTCGGCCTCGACGGGATGGTCCATGCCGGCGCGATCGCGCAACGACACCTGATGGAGATCGCACGGCCGCCCGCACGTTCGGTAGTCACGCCCCTCGGAGAGGAGCGCGGCGATCACGCAATGCTCCATGTGGAAGAGCGCCATCGGATGATGAACGATGACCTCCGCCCACGGACCGAACGCCACGCCTGACGGCGATGCACCGACGAGGTCCATGAGCTGCGCGGCATCGAGATCGAACGAAGGCGTGAAGGCTGCGAGGCCGCGACCGAGCACCTCGGCAGCGGTCAGCCGGTTCGTCACGTTGAGTGAGAAGTCGCCGATGGCGACGGGCCGCGGTCCGTCACTCGCATTCGACGCCAGCTCACGCAGGGCGCCCAAGCCGCGCACGAGCAGAGCATCGGGAGCGAGCGACGAGACGTAGCGATCGATCTTCTCTTCGCCGGGCTTGCGGATGCGCGGCGGAGCCACGCCGACGAATGCGCCGCGCTCGCGGAGCAGGCGCAGCGCATCGCCGGTGCCGGTCAGCTCGAGGAAGTCGAGGTACACGCCGTCGGCGCCCGCGTCGACGGCGGCCGTGGCCTGCTCGACATTGCGGCACAGCACGAACAGGCCGGGCGCAGGCTTACGATCGGCCGGCGGCAAAGCGCTCGCGAGCAGATCGGTGTAAGATACACTCGTCGTTGGATGCGTCGTCGCGGCGGTCTCCGCGAGCGCCGAGACGAGCGCGCGTCTTGCTCGGTTGAGCGACGACACGGCGACGATGGTGCCCGCCGGCAAGGCCACCTCGAGCGCGCCGAGCTCGAACGGCGAGTCCCCGAGCTTGCCCAGCTTCTCGCGCAGCGCTGCCTCGTCGAGCGGCGCCGAGCGCGCCTGCTCGATCATCGCGTCGCCGGTGACGCGCGCGAACGCGCCCGTCGCGGAGCGACCTTCGAGGACGAAGGGCTCACCGATGCGACCCGCGATGCGGAGATCGAGCCGGGTGCGCGCGGGGGCATGCGCGAGGTCGCCCAGGATCTTCTTCGCGCCCACGGGATCGCTGGTGCGAAATACGCGACGACCGGCGGAGCGCGCCTTGTTGTCGGCGCCGCGATGCGCGTCGGAGTTGCCGTTCATGCGCGCATCGGCCTTCGCGCGCGCGTCGGCGTTGGCCCGAGCGTTCACGTCGAGCTTCACGTCGGGGCCGAGCCACACGTACGCGGTGTCGCCGGGATTCGCGCGCTCTACGTCGCGGCCGCCCACCGAGATGGTCCATACGCGGCCGCCTACTTCGCCTTCGCTCGCGAAGCCGCCTTCGACGAGGATGCCGTCGCCGCGTGCGAGCTCCACGTCGACATCGACCACGAGCGACGTACGCCCGCGGAATGGCTCGACGCTGCGCAAGAGCCCGACCTCGAGGCCGCGATGATCGCACGCGCGCCCTTCGACGAGCCGCTGGTGATCGACGCCCTCGAAGAAGCCGGTGCCGGAGCCGCGCGTAAAGGTCTGGAGGGCGGCGCGGCGCTCGTCCTCGGAAGGTGCAGCGCCGTCGCCGACGGCGGCGTCGATGGCCTTGCGATAGAGCCGCGTGGTCGCGCCCACGTACTCGGGGCCCTTGAGACGACCTTCGATCTTCAGCGAAGACACGCCGAGCTTCACGAGATCGGGAACGAGCGCCGACGACTCGAGGTCCTCGGGCGAGAGCAGGTACGCGCGATCGGCGGTGTCGACGAGCTCGCCGTCGACGATGAGCTCGTAGGGGAGGCGACAGGCCTGTGCGCACGCGCCGCGATTCGCGCTGCGTCCGCCGATGGCTTCGCTGGTGAGGCACTGCCCCGAATAAGAGATGCAGAGGGCACCGTGGACGAAGACCTCGTCCTCGACGTCGGTGCCGCGTCGCACCTTGGCGATGTCCTCGAGGGAGAGCTCGCGAGCCAGGATCACGCGCGTCGCGCCGACCTCGCGCGCCAGCTCCACCGACGACGCATCGGTGCACGTCATCTGCGTCGAAGCATGGATGGGGAGGTTCGGCGCGATGGCTCGCGCGAGGCGCGCGACGCCGAGGTCCTGCACGATGACGGCATCGACGCCGGCCTCGGCGCAGGCCCTGACTGCCGCCTCGACGCTGGGCAGCTCGGCATCGAACACGAGCGTGTTCAGTGTCACGTAGCCGCGTGCGCCGTGCTCGTGGAGCCAGCGCATCGTCTCTCCCAGCTCGGCGGCATCGAAATTCGTGGCGCGAGCGCGAGCATTGAAGCCCTGGAGCCCGAAATAGACGGCATCTGCGCCGGCGCGGACCGCGGTCTCGAGCGCAGCACGGTCGCCCGCGGGCGCAAGGAGCTCGGGCCTCGGAGGCGACATCGGCATCGTGGGGCGGTCTGTAGCGCAATCCTTGGGGAAATCACCTCTCGTTCGTGGATGGCCCGGATTCTGCGCGGGAAGCGCTGAACGGCCGGGGTCCTGCTGCCGTTGGGATCCTCAGGATGATCAACGTGCCCCGAGCGCTTCTTCCGTTCCTGTTCTCGTCGTTCGCGGTCGCGCTCTTCGGATGCGGTGCCGAGCCCGCGCCGCCCGCGGGTGACAGCGCGAGCGAGCTCCTCGCGCAGCAGGCGGCGGGCACGCAACGAGAGACGGTCGATCCGACGCACACCACGCGCACTGCCGCCGTCGACGAGCTCGGCAACCCGATGACCGTGTGCACGCCGCGCGAGGCGCGAGAGTGCCGCTGGTACTACAAGGACGGCAGCGGCCACGTTCAGTGCCCGATGAGCTACCAGCTCTGCGACGTCGACGGCTCGGGATGGAAGGAGTGCGGCCTCTTCCTCCTCGATCAGTCCGGCAACATCATCCCGCGCTCGGCGCTGTGAGCAGCTCGCTCACTCACTCCGCGCAGGGCGTTCCCATCGGAGCGGGCGCGGGGATCACCGCGGTGCCGGTCTTCAGGAACGAAGCGTGGAAGCAGCCGTACTGATAGATGACGGCGTCGTGCTTTCGGTAGATCGCGTGTCCGTCGTAGTTGTCGGGCGCGTACTGGACGATGGCCCCGGTATACGGCGTTCCGTCGACCGACTTCAGGTTCGCCTTCACGGGGTACGTCATCGGCGTGTCGAGGCCGACGAGCTTCTGCGCGTCGCGCATGGTCGGCCAGACCTCGTCGCCCACGCGCGGATGCGCGTACGCGAGATCCATCGCGTCGTAGATGACGGTGGGGAAGTACGAATCGTTCAGCCCCACCGGCTCGTAGATCGGCCGCGCGGGATGGCCCGGTAGCGGACGATGCGCAACGCGCGCGGCGCTCACCATCGGGTCGACCGCCTCGAGCGCAGTCTCGGCGATCTGCAGCGCGGGATGGAGGAACGACAGCTTCTCCGTCGTGCGGAGCAAGAGCGCGACGAGCCCTGCTGCGCCCGGTACGGTCGACGTCTTGAGGATGAAGTACACCCAGTACCCGCCGGCACCGGTCGGCACCGCGAGCTTGATGCGCGGCTCCGTGGCGCTCACGAGATTCGTGTACATTCCACCCATCGACTGGCCCTGCGAGTGCGGGTTGTCGGCGAAGTGGTAGTCGGTCTCGCCGGGCGGGAGCGTTGGGCCGACGCATCCAACGAGCGCCGTCGCCGGGATGTGCAGGCGTGAGAGCGCGGCGAGGAACATCCGCGATTCGACGATGCCTTGGCGGAACGTGTCGCGCATGGCGACCAGGTTGTTCACGTTGATGTAGTCGATGTCCTTCGCGCCCGGCACGCGCTCCGGGCTGATGGGCAGCGCCTGACCCGCCGCCGCGAAGCCATGCGCCGCGACGATCCCGGCCGGCCAGCGATCCGGCGGGTCGCCGAGGTCGCCGCCGTCGATGACCTGTCGCGACACGCCACCGGAGCCGTGGAAGTAGATGACGAGCGGATAGCCGCCGGCGGGCATGGGCGTCTTCGGGATGGAGATCGAGACCGGCACGGTCTCGTCGCGCTGCTTCAGCGGGACGCCGTCGGGACCGATGTCGAAGAGGCCTTCGGTCGTGTAGATCGGCGTGCCCTTCTGGAACTGCGGCAGCACGATCTTCGCGCGCACGTGGCACAGGTTGGGCTGCTTGTTCTGCGGGTCGGCCTCGAGCGCGAGGTCGGTGAGGTCCGGCTGGTACGTCTTGACGACGAGATCGCCGAGGGCGGCATTGTCGGCGACGACGTCGCCGGTGGTGAACACGGTCGCGCCGACGACGTCGCCGCGTGCGACGCCGACCTTGT
>JAXDMI010000092.1:0-4292 GCA_034666145.1 Myxococcales bacterium
CGGGCCTGGACGTCGATCATCAGCGCCGAGGTCTTGAAGATCTCGAGGCCGAAGACGCCCGCGGCCGCGAAGTCGCCTCGGTCTTGCGTCTGCGAGAAGCCGACGCGTGCGCCGAGGTAGGGATTGAGCCAGCGCCGGCGACCGGCCTGCAGCGCATCGGAGTAGAGATCGAAGCCGAGAAGGATGTCGTAGGCCCACGAGCTGCGATCGGGGCGTGACTTGCAACATGCACGCATCACGTCGACGTCGAGGATGAGGCCACGCGCTGTCTCGCCGCCGGAGCTGGGGAGCCGCAGCGTGAGGCCGCTGCCGACATAGCCGTTCGTTCCGCTCTCGCGCACGTCGACGAACGAGAGCGCGCGCACGCCCGACGAGATCTGCGGCTTCCGCGCGAACGGCAGCTGGTCGCTCGGCGCCTCCGGCGAGTGCAACGCGATGGCGATGGTCGCGCGCGCCACACGATCGCGGAGGAAGGTGAGACGCCCCTTGATCCGATCGAGATCGGAGCGGACGCGTTCGAGCTCGCGCTCGACGGCGAGGATCTGGAGCGGGTCGGTCGCCTTCTGGAGGAGATCGCGATAGCGCGCGAGCGCCGCCTCGAGGTTGTCGACGAGGATGCCGAGGTCCTTGTGCTCGAGTCCCGAGTCGACGGCCTTGATGCTGCGATTGCGGATCTCGCCGACCGTGGCGACCTCGGCGAGGAACGCGTCGAAGTGATCGCTCGGAATGCGGATGACGAGGCTGGCGGTCGATTGGGTGCCCGACGCCCGCTCGTCCTTGGTGACCGTGCCGTCGTGGACGCGCACGAGCGCGAGCACGCGGCCGGCTGCCTCGCTCACGCTCTTCACCTCGACGGCGAGCTGCGCTTCGCGCTCGATCTTCTCTTCCTCTTTCGCCGCCTCGGTGCCGGGGAGCGCGACGGAGCGCGCCGTCGGCGTGCCCGTCGATGCCACCGCGCGACCGGGCGTGATCTTCGCCATCGCCTGGTTCACGACGTTGCCCGCGCGGCGCACGGCAGGAGCACCCGCCAGCGCCGTCGATTCGGACGCGTAGATCACGCCGCCGGCGAGCGCGTCGTCGGCGGAGAAGCGGTACGAGCTGTCCGCGCCCGTCGCCGGCGGACCAGCGTTCGCGTCGAACGACGGACGCGCCGGCAAGCTCGGAAGCGAATAGCTCGGCGTCGACGCGCGCGGTGGAGGCGAGGCTCCGCAGCCGATCATCGCGACCACCGAGAGCAGCCCGAGCAGCCCGAGCAGGCCGAGCACCCGGGGCGCGACCCCCGCCGCGTTCATGACTTCGTGAGCTCGTTCATGATCCAGTCCGCGACCGCCTTCGTCCCGAGCTTGCCGCCCACGTCGGGCGTGCAGTTGCCGGTCTCGATGGCGCGCGTGCATATGGACTCGATCCGCGTCTCTTCCTTGGGCCAGCCGAGATGCGCGAGCATCATCCCCACCGTGAGGAACGCGGCGATGGGATTCGCGAGGTCCTTGCCGACGAGCGGCGGCGCGGAGCCGTGGACCGGTTCGAAGAGGGCGACGCGCTTCGGATCCGCGTAGTGCACGTTGGCGCTCGCTGCCATGCCGAGCCCGCCCTGCAGGCCCGCGCCGAGGTCCGTGACGATGTCGCCGAACAGGTTGTTCGTGACGATCACCTCGAAGGGCCGCGGGTCCTGCACGAGATAGAGACAGAGCGCGTCGACGTAGACGTGCTTCGCCTCGATGCCGGCGTACTCCTTCGCGACTTCGAAAAAACAGCGGTGCCAGAGCTCGTGGGCGTGCTTCATGGCGTTCGACTTGTCGGCCATGTGCACGACCTTCTTGCCGTGCGCCTTCGCGTATTCGAAGCCGGCGCGGATGAGGCGCTCGACGCCCTTGCGCGTGTTGACGTCCTCGTTGATCGCGATCTCGTCCGGCGTGCCCTTCTTGAACTGGCCGCCGATGTTCACGTAGATGCCCTCGGTGTTCTCTCGGAACACGACGAAGTCGACGTCCTTGGCGGCGCGGTCCTTGAGCGGCACGAGCCGATCGGCGAGCGCCTTCACGGGGCGCACGTTCGCGTAGAGGTCGAGCCCGAAGCGCAGGCCGAACAGGATGTCGCGCGCGTACTCGAGGCCCGGCACGCGCGGATCGCCGAGCGCACCGAGCAGGACCGCGCTCGCTTCGTTCTTGATGCGATCGGCGTCCGCCTTCGGGAACGTCGTGCCGTCACGTAAGAACCGATCGGCACCGAGGTCGAGCTGCCACAGCTCGAGCGGCAGCTTGCGCTCGTCCTTGTAGTGCTCGAGCGCACGGCGCGCGTGACTGACGACCTCGGGCCCGATCCCGTCGCCGGGAATGATCGCGATGAGCGGCATGGCGGCGGCTACGTTACCATGTCGCCCGATGACCGGAATCGCTCGGAGCCTCGTCTCCTTCCTGTTCGTGCCGCTCTCGATCGCCGGCTGCGGTGCGCCCGTCAACGAAGCGGCCGCGTCACCGAAGGCCTCCGCGCCCGACAGTCACGTTCCGCCGCCCGCCATGCCCCCTGCGGCGAGCGGCAGCGGAAGCGGAAGCGCGTCGACGACGGCAGCTCCGGCCACGCCCTCCGATGGTTCGGTATGGCCGTTCGCACCCGCACCGAGCGCCGACGAGCTCGCGGCGCAGGCCGATCGACTCGCCAAGGACCAAGGCCCGATCAAGACGAACTGGACCCCGCCCGGAAAGAGCGACCGCTACGGACATGCCGAGGGGCTCATCGCAGCGCCCTACGACGCGGTGAAGGCGCGCCTCCTCGACTTCCCTCGTTACAAGGAGCTCGCGGGGCCGAAGTTCAAGAAGGTGAGCGTCGTCGACAAGACGGCGAACGGTACCGATCTCTACTTCCAGCTCCCGATCATGAAGGGGCTCGTCACCATCTGGTACGTCACGCGCTTCTCCACCGCGCGTCCCGGCATGGCGGGCGCCGAGGTGGTGGAGGGCAAGTTCGTGAAGGGCAACATCAAGGACATGCAGATCGCGTTCACGATCCGTCCGACGGCCGATCAGAAGACGATCCTGGTGTGCGATCTGAACCTCGCGATCTCGCTCCCGGCCCCGCAGAGCGCGCTCGACGAAGAGCTCCGCGACGCATGCGGCGACGCGGTGAACGCCATCCGCGCTCGCTCGACGCAACCTTGAGCCGAAGAACCGAGGGGCTTCAGATACGCGGCGGCTCGTAGCGATCTTCCCTGTGATGATTCGGCTTATTTTTCCGCCCGAAATGCGTGGATCGCGGGTGAATCATCCGGGGCGAGCTTCGTCGGACTCCCCGCCCACGTAGGCGGCTCGCGCACGTGCACCGAGGAAGGTGACCCGGCCGAGCGGCGTACGAGGAGCCGGAGGATGTTCTTCTCATGAAGCTTCGCCTGCTTGCCACCGTCGCCGCCCTCGTCTCCGTCGCCGCCGTTGCGTGCGCGACCTCCGAGAAGACCTCGATCGCCAACGGGACCGCCCCCGGCACCACGCCCGGCGACGGCACCACGCCGCCCGCCGAGGAATCGGACGATCCGGCGCTCCAGCCGCCGCATTCGCTCGGCACCATCATCCTCGGCGAGGCCCACGGCTCCGGCGGGACCACCGGCTCGACCAAGTCGACGCCGATCGTGACCGCCACGTTCGTTCCGGACGCGATGCTCACGAAGACCTGCAAGACGACGCTCACCAACGGGTGCGAGATCGTCAAGGCTCCGAAGTGCACGAAGGTCAAGACGACCACCACCGGCTGCAACAGCAACGAGGCCTGCACGTACGACACGTCCTGCTCGCCCGTGTGCAAGGCCTTCGCGGTCTGTGAAACCACGTGCAACGCCGACGAGGTCTGTCAGCCGAAGGCGGGCAGCACGTCCGGCACGTCGGGCGGCACCACGACGACGGTCGGCGAGTGCGTGAAGACGGCGAGCTTCGATGCCGGTCCGATCGCCTTCAGCGGCACGACGACGTCGATCACCATGTTCCCGCCCTACCAGTTCGAGTCGACGGGACAGGGCGCGCCCTTCCTCGGCGGCGCCGAGCTCAAGGTGCAGGCGTCCGGCGCGACCGAGGCCGGCTTCGACAAGTTCGACGAGACGTTCACCGCGACGACGTTCCTCCAGACGAACCCGTCGCTCGCGAAGATCACGAAGGCGCAGGTCTTCGGTACCGGCCCGCTGCCCATCGCATGGGCGCCCGCCAACGACACGATCCTCATCAGCCTCAGCGGCGTCGGCGGCACCGCGACGTGCAAGGTGCAGGACTCGCTCGGCAAGTTCGACGTCCCGCGCTCGGTCGTGAAGGCCG
>JAXDMI010000093.1:0-4126 GCA_034666145.1 Myxococcales bacterium
CTCGCGTCGATCATCGACAAGATCAACAGCGAGCAGCGCGTGCACATCCTCACCATCGAGGACCCGATCGAGTACCTGCACCCGCACAAGATGGCGGTCGTGAACCAGCGCGAGATCGGCGCCGACACCGCGAGCTTCAAGGGCGCGCTCAAGTACGTCCTCCGCCAGGACCCGGACGTCGTGCTCGTCGGCGAAATGCGCGACCTCGACACCATCGAGGCCGCGCTCACCATCGCCGAGACGGGTCACCTCGTCTTCGCGACGCTCCACACGAACAGCGCCGTCTCGACCATCAACCGTATCGTCGACGTGTTCCCGCCTCACCAGCAGGATCAGATCCGCAACAAGCTGTCGTTCGTGCTCCAGGGCGTCGTCACGCAGCAGCTGATGCCGCGCGCGGGCCAGCCGGGCCGCTGCCTGGCGATGGAGATCCTCGTCCCGAACGCCGCGATTCGAAACCTGATCCGCGAGAACAAGATCCACCAGATCTACGGCTCGATGCAGGTCGGTCAGGACAAGCACGGCATGATGACGCTCAATCAGTCGCTCATGAACCTGTACTTGCGGCGCTTCATCTCGCTCGAGCAGGCCATCCAGCAGTCGAACGAGGCCGACGAGCTCAAGGGCATGATCGAGCAGCGCGCCAAGTCCGGCGGCCTCGGCGAGCAGCAGCGCGGGCAGCACCAGCAGCGCTGACCGTCACGTCGCGGAGCCCGCCGTTCACAGCGGGCTCGGCGATACCGGCGGCAGCACGAGCATCAGCGAATCCTTGCCGATGATGATGCGCTCGCGCCCCATCGCGGTGAGGCCGAGGAGACCCGCGACGTCGCCGCCGAGGTTCGCGATGAGGCCTTCGAGCGTGGGGAACGCGTCGGTGCGATCGACCGGTACGTGACGGGCGACGCCGTCGCCGACCTCCATCTCGCCGACGCCGTGGAACAGCGTGATGGCGGAGGCCGTGCCGTCGACGGTGTCCTCGCGCACTTCGTTCAGGCGCGGCGTCTTGCCGACGACGATCACATTGGACGCGCCGGTGTCCACGATCAGCTTCACGTCGCGGCCGTCGATCTTGATGCCGGAGGCGACGAGCCACCCGTTCCGGTACTCGACCGGCAGCAGCCGCGCGCCTGCAGGCCTCGCGGGCGCGGGCTCGTACAGAGAGAGGTGGCCGCCGAGCAGATCGAGATCGAGCACCGAGCCGTGCGCGACGAGATCGGAGCCCAGAACGCCGGCCTGCGAGAGGCCTTCAGGGGTCGTGCCGGGACGGAGCCGCGCGATGATGGGCAGCGTCGTCGATCGACAGAAGATGGTCGTGTCCGCCGTGGCGTCGGTGCCGGCGTCGGAGCGCGTGACGAACGACTTCAAGCTGCCGGTGTCGACGAGGAACTCGCCGAGCGATCCGCGCACCGGGAGCTGCACATGGAGCCGGTCGACGCGTCCCGCATCGTCGTGATGCACGTGGAGCGGCGCCGGCGTCTCGCACGTCTCGGCGGCCGGCGCGGGGCTCTTGTCCCACATGGGAGGCGTCGCGTGCGGTTGCTCGGTCGGCTTCTCCGTCGCGTCCGCGGGAGACGACTCGACGCCGCCACACCCGCCTCCGATCGCCGCGGCGAACGCGATGACCGAACCGAGTCGAACGAGAGCGCGCACCACGACTCATGGCCGAGCAACGTCCGCGCCATCGCGGAACCTCGGGGTTTGTCGCGCTGTACGAGCGATCGGCCTCGGCCGTCGTCAGCGCACTAACGCTTGCGCGCGATCTTTCCGACGCCGACCTTCTCGGCTGCGGTCGCGATGTCCGGATTCGCGAAGCCGGCCTGCACGAGCGACTTCACGTACTCGTTGCCGTGGCGCGTGTCCTTCACCGCGCCGTAGGCCATCGCTGCGTACATGCGCGCCGGCGATGACGCGAGCGGAGGCGGCGGGTCCTCGGTGGAGATGATGGCGCGCGCCTCTTCGAGCTTGCCGTTCGATGCGACGGCATATGCGCGCAGCCACTTGGCGAGCGGTCCGCCCACGTTGGGATAGGCCTTGAACAGCGCGACGGCATCGCCCGCCTTGCCCATCGCACCGAGCACGAAGACGCGCTCCGCGAGCGCGCGCACCGTGACGGTGCCGCCCTCGAGCGCCGCGCGGCTGTAACGATCGGCGTCGTCGTTCTTGCCGTCCCAACGCGCGAGCTTCGCGAGACGCACCGCACGCAGCGCGCGCACCGTGTTGGCATCGCCTTGCCACTTCGCGGCGACCTTGTGCGCGAGCTCCACGTCTCCGGTGTCGAGCGCCGCGTCCATCGCGACGATGTCGGCCCACGGCGTGTCGTCGTCGGCCAGGTCGAGCGC
The DNA here is from genome assembly GCA_034666145.1 of Myxococcales bacterium. Classification (GTDB taxonomy): domain Bacteria; phylum Myxococcota_A; class Polyangia; order Polyangiales; family Polyangiaceae; genus Labilithrix. Next base: position 2,340 of record JAXDMI010000093.1, read on the forward strand.
CTTGTCGGTGCCGAGCGCCTGCGCATTGCCGGCCATGAGCGCCTGGCCGCGCACGAGCGGAACGAGGAAGGGGAGCCGCTTCGCATCGTCGGGCAGCCCGTCGAGCGCGGTCTTCATGCGCTCGCCGTCGAGCTTCTCGTACGCGACGGCGGCGTTGACGATCGCGACGTCCGGCGACGTGGGCGGCAGCTCTTCGGTCGCCTTGAGGGCTTCGTCGAGACGCACCCCGAGCAGCGCGACACGTGCCGCGAGCATGCGCGCCGGCGGATACACCGCGGAGAACGACACGGCGGTGAGCGCGCCCTTGCGTGCGAGCGCTTCGTCACCCGTCGCGAGCGCGATGCTGCCGAGCCAGGCCGCGATGCCCGGTGTGTCGGCTACGGCGAGGCCTTTTTGAAGGGCCGCTTTCGCTTCGTCGGTCTTGTGCTGCTCGATGGCGAGGAGCGCGCGAACCGCCGGCGCGACGGCCTTGAGCGGCGTCGGCAGTACGTCGACCTTGTCGACGATCTCCTTCGCTTCGGCGGGAGGCTCGCCGCGCAGCGGATCGCGGGCCCACGCCAGCGCCACGAGCGTCGCGCCTTCGACGCGATCGGGATACTTCGCGTGGAGCTCCTTCGCGAGCTCTCCGGCGCGATGCGGATCTCCGTCGACCGCGGTAGCGCGCGCGAGGAGGACCTGCGCGATCACGAGCTGCGGATCGAGCTTCACCGCAGCGGCGTAGCGATCCAGCGCGCGTCCGTCGCCGGCTCGCTCGAACGTGGCGCCGGCGATGAGCTGGTACCACGCGTCGTCGTCGGCCTTGCCGTCCCACTTCGCGAGCGCCGCTGCGGCGCCGGCGGTGTCACCCTGGAACAAGAACGATGCGACGTACGCGAAGGCGAGGCGCTTCTCCTCGACGCCGACCTCCTTCGCGCGCTGCGTGCCGTCCTCGAACGCGACGTTCTCGCCGCCCTTCAAGAGACCGACGAGGCCGCGCTCGTGGAGCCACGTGAGCGCGGCATGCGGCGAGCGCGACTCGAGATCGAAGGCCTTCGCGAGGCCTTGTTCCGAGGGCTCGAGGAGTCGGGCGTCGCTCGCGGCGAGGTCGGCGTCGAGCTTCGCGAGGAGCTTCTCGCCCTCGACGTGCTGCTTCGCGCGCTTGTCGGTGACGTAGTAGTACGTCCCGCTCGCGCCGCCGACGATCGCGACCGCGAGACCGACGAGCGCGGCGACGCTGCCGATCCGACGCTTGCCCTTCGCGGGCTTGTCCCACGCGAAGACCTGTGGCTTCACGGCGCCGTCGGGCTCGAACACGCCCGAGATCTGCAGCGCCTCGAGCACGTCGCGAGCCTCCGGCATCGCCTGACCGTTGGGACCGACGGGGCGCGGCGCCTTCGCAGGAACGAGGAACGGATTGACCGGCAGATCCGCGGGCGGCGGCGGAAGCGGCTTCGCCGAAGCCGCCGCACCGAACGCGCTCGCACCACCCGCCCCGCCAGCCCCACCTGAAGGAGGCATGAACGGCGACGTGCCCGGGCTCATCGCCGGCGCGTTCACGGCGCGGCTGGCCTGCGATGGTGCCGGCAGTCCGACGCTCGCCGTCTGCGGCGCGCCGAACGATCCGGCCTCGGCGATGGCCGCACCGAAGACCGCGTCGAAGGTCGAGTCGAAGAGCTCACCGTCGATCGGCGATCCTTCGCGCGACCCGGGGGTCGCTCCGAACCTCGGCAAGAAGTCGTCGCCGATACCGCTCACCGTCGGCAACCCGAACTGCGGGAGCGCCGGCTCGGGAGCTGCACGATGCGGAG
>JAXDMI010000094.1:0-9957 GCA_034666145.1 Myxococcales bacterium
GTCGTGGGTCATCGACTGCGGGATCAGCTCGGAGAGCTTCACCATGACGTCGAACGAGTCGGCGTGAGGCAGCGGATCCTCGTCGGCGAGCGTCGTCTGCGAGGCGAGCAGCTCGTTGGCGCGCGCAGGGCTCGACGTCTCCTCGGCGAGGACGTCCTTCGTGACCAGCGAGAGCGCCTTCTCGAGCACCGCCTTCTCCTTCGACTTCGCATAGAGCTGCGCCCAGCCGGAGAAGAGGAAGCTCACGAGGATGACGGCACTGAGGCCCGCGAGCAGCGGCACCTTCTCCTTGACCCAGGCGAACCCGCGCTCGAATGCGAGCGGACCTTTGCGGAGGTTGAGCCCGGCGACGCGCGGCCCGAGGCCGAGCGCGAGGCCGATGGCCTTCGCGAAGCGCGCGACCGCAGCGTGATGCTCGGGCGCGATGCCGGCCATCTCGATGCCCGGCGTCGGGAGCACCTCTACCGGGATGTCGAGGGCGCTCGACAGGAACGCCTCCGCACCGGAGACGTACGCGCCGCCGCCACACAAGAGGAGACGCGTCGGCGGCTCGCCGCCCTGCGCGCGATGAGCCGCGATGGTGGTGCGCAGCTCCCGCGCGAGCTTGGCTGCTGTGCCCGGAAGGCCCTTCGTTCCGAGCGCCACGGTACGCGCGAAGAGCGGCTCGCCGCCCTTCATCACGATGACGTCGCTCGAGATGGTGCCGAGATCGCACACCGCGACCACGCCCTCACCGAGCGCGGGAATGAACGGCAGCAGGTTCGCGATGGGGAAAGCGCCGATGCCGACGCGCTCCGGCTCGGCGGAGAGCGCGGTCTTCACGAGCTCGATGCGCGCCGCCACGTCGGCGGTCTTCGCGACGCCGACGAGAACCGCGAGCTCCTCGCCCTTGATCTCGCGGAGCCCGGGCAGGATGCGATAGTCGAACACCGCCTCTTCGATGTCGAACGGGAGCGCCGACTCGAGCTCGAACGGCAGGACCTCGGCGATCTGCTTCTGCGCCGACAGCGGGAGGCCGATCACCTTCACGGTGCCGCGCTGTCCCTCGAGCGAGATGGCGACGGCGTCACCGAGCCCGCCGCGATCGCCCATCACCGCGCGTGCCGCGAGCGCGAGCGCTTCGGGAACGCCTCCGGCCTGTGCCACCTCGACGCTCGCGAGGCCGACGAGCTGCACCTTGCGGTACGAGGTGCGGATCGCGGCGACCTTGATCGCCGTTGTTCCGATGTCGATGCCCAACCAGGTGCTCATGCGAGGTTTGCCGTTCTTTCCTTATTGCACTCGGTAGTAGACGACGGTGCCGCCCGTGCTGGGCGCATTGGCAGCGGCGAGGGCGTCGGCGCTCGACTGCGCGGTCGTGGCGGCTGACGCGGCCGGCGTCGGCGTGGTGGCACCGCCGGGCGTGGTCGGGAGCGGCGCAGGCTGCGAGAGGTTCGGCGCGTTGCGGAAGTCGACGACGGCATGCACCTGCACGCGTGTCTCGCGGCGATAGCCCTTCTTCACGCCTACCGCGTAGATCGAGAACATCTTGCTCTCGGTGGTGATGCTCTTCTGGAACTCGCTCTGCGACTTGAAGACGACGGGCTTCATGCCGATCGACGCGAGGAGCGGTCCGAGCTGACCCTGCCCGCTCAGCGCCGACACGAAGTCCTTCGTGTTGCCGAACATCGGAGCGCCCATGGTGATTCCGCGCGCCATCGTCACGCCGGTGAGGAACAGCGAGGCTTGATCGAGGTTGGTGCAGATGTCCGCGGTGGGCGCGCCGGCGCACACGACGCCGAGCAGCGTCTGCGCGTTGGCGGTGTTCACGTTGACCGCGCCCTGTCCCCACACCGTGACGACGCGCTTCTTCGGGTTCGACGGATCGGGATCGATGAACGTCGACCAGAAGTCCTCGCTGATGCCGCGCACCATGTGGAGCTCCTCGAGCGAGTCGTAGGGCGCATTCTTGCGGCGATACGACTTGGGGAGGAGCTGGTACCACGCGTCCTCGACGCCGGCGTTCTGCGCGGCGGAGAGCTGGCTCAGGTCGCAATTGAAGGCCTGCTCGTCGACGTCGGCCCAATCGATGAGCGCCTGACACACCGCGATGCGATCGTGGAACTGCCCGGTCGCGTCCTTCTGTTCGAAGAGGGGCGAGTACTGCGGCGGGCCGATGAGCGACATGATCTCTTGCGCGAGACGGATGTGCGCGATGTCGTTGGCGGCGCCGAGGTTCACGTTGATCTTCGAGTCTTCGTCGACGATGACGAGCTCGTACTTGCCGCCCTTCATGCCCAGGTTCTTGCCCTGGGCGAGGTCGACGCCGACTGTGGTCGCGAAGTCCTTGCCGGACTCCTCGTCGTTGAAGACACCGAGGAGGCGATCCGAGAACTCCCACACCGGGAGCTGCGGCGGCGTCTTCTTCATCAGCTGGAAGAGCGGCGCGATGGCCTTGCGCATCGTCGGCTCGGTGGCGATGAGGAGGCGCGAGAGGTTGACGGCGCTGACCGCCATGTACTCGGCCTGCAAGCTGTCTCGCTGCCCGCTCGCGGCGGCGAGCTCGGCACTGGTCTCGTCCTGGAACTCGGCGAGCATCACGGTGAGGATGGCGATGGCGCCCATCACCATGACGAGCGCGATGCCCGCCTCCTTCTTCCGCTTCTTCGCGCGAGCGCGCGCTCTCGCAGAGAGCTTCATGCGCGGCTTCGGCCTGCGGGCGAAGAGCGTCTCGAGGAGCTTCTTCATCGCGGGATTCCGAAGCTGAGGGGTTGCTGCATGGGGAGGACGAACTTGGTGACGAAGCGAAACGGCGGGCTGTTCTTCACCGGCTTGAGGACGAGCGTGACCTTGACCTCGAGCGGCAGGCGATTGAGCTGGCCCGTGAGCTGCTGGGTGTCCCAGCTCTCGACCCATTGGCTCGAGAGCGGATCGAGGAAGCGAATGTCGAAGAGCTCGACGTCCTCCGCGAGGACATTGACGACGCCACCCTTCTTGGGCTCGTAGTCCGGCGGCGCTTGCTCGCGTCGCACGAGGTCCATCTTGTCGTCGTGATCGGGATCCCGGACGACGAAGTAACCGACCTCGGCCTGGTCTGATTCCTTCGCCTCGCGCTCGACGCGACGATGCGCGAACGTCGCGAAGTCGATGCGATCGAACGTGGAGCTGTTCGTGGCGATGAACGCGGTCTGGCGCGTGACCAGCGAGAGGTTCTGCGGGTTGTGCATCGACAGGAACGCGCCCTGCATCTCGTGCGTGATGCGATCGATGGCATCGCGGCCCTGGCGCGCGCGATCGACGCGGAGCGCCTCGCCCTTCCGTCCGCGCGAGAGCGAGTCGAACGCGCCGTAGATGAGGAGCGAGATCATCGCGAGGACGCCGAGCGACACGAGCACCTCGAGCAACGTCATGCCGCGCGACCGGCGCCGGCGTGCGCGAAGGCCGGGTCGTCGAAAGAGCGGTGACCGAAGCGTGGTCATCGCGTGAGCCCCGTTCGCGGAGGCGTTGCGACGGTGCCCGTGGCGGCGCCCGTCGGAGTCGTGCCAGGTGCCCCGAAGTCCATCGTGCCGCCGTCCGGCAAGAGCGCGCTGCCTGCGAAGCCGCCGCGCTGCGGATTGGTGATGTACTGCACGAGCGGGAGCTCGCGATCGTTCGGGCCCTCCTTCCACTTCACCGTGACGGTGAGCCGCCGGATGCTCGCCTCGAACATCGGCTTGATGGCGGGATAGAGGATGCCCATGACCATCGAGAGGAGGCCCTGCGTGCCGGCGCCGCCGCCGATCTGCGACTGGAGCGACGAGCCGATGCCCGCGAGCCCGGCGTCGATGTCGAGGTTCAAGCCGCCGCCGCTGCCCGCGGGATTCACCATCCCCGCGATGCCGGCGGTGCCGGCGGGATCGGACCCGGGACCGACGAGCGCGCCGCCGTCACCGAGCGAGTTGCCGCTCTGGAAGTTCGGCATCTCGATCTTCTCGATGCGCGTGTCGCACGAGAAGACGTCGTTCTTCTCGTCCTCGCAGCACGGAACGCCGGGGTCGAGCGCGTCGAGCTCGGGATAACCGAGCTTGAGCATCTTCTCTTCGAGCTCGGACATCTTGCAGCGACCGAGCGCGACGGCCTGACCCATGTTGGCGGCGCTGCGATTGCTCGCGGCGAGACCGCCCTGCGCGGAGAGGATCACCGTGAGCACGAGACCCAGGATCGCGATCGCGACCATGACCTCGAGCAGGGAGAAGCCTCTGGCACGTCGCAGACGCATCAGAACGCCCCCGGATCTTGGCGTTCGGACGACTCGGTGTCATCGAGCGGCTTGGGCATCGCGATGGCGCCGTCCTTCACGGTCGTCTTGCCCGTGAGCGGCGCGATGAGGAGCGTGATCGCGTCCTTCTCCTCTTTGTCCTCGCCGACCCTGAGCTGGATGGCAGCGCGCTCGGTCTGACCGCCCGGCCAGAAGTAGAGATAGGCGCGCCCTTCCGTGCGCGGCTTGTCGTCGTGCTGGGCCTGCACCTCGCGGAACTTGATGCCGCGCTCGAGGGGCTTGTGCCCCTTGCCGGGCGCGCTCGCCGCGAGACCCATCGCGTCGATCTCCCGGAACGACGTGCGCGGCGGCGTCGGGCCCTTCACGATGCGCGCGCCCTCCTCGATGGCTTGCTTCTCCGCGGTGGTCGCCGCGGCTGCGCCACCGGTGCCGCTCGTGTCCTTGGACTGGACGAGCATGGGCTGGTCGCCCTCCTCGAGCCAGATCTCGTTCTCCGTGAAGTCCATCACGAGCCGAACGCTCTTCGACGTCGCGCTCGACCGAGCGAACCCCACGCGGATCGCGCCGGCGATCATCGTCGACGAGTGCCGCATCCGCGAGCTCGCCAGCTGTCCCGACCCGATGACGATCGCCCCCATCAAGATGGCGACGATCGACATGACCACCAGGACCTCGATGAGCGTGAGCCCACGAGCGCGCGCGACTCCACGGCCCGCGCGCGCGCGGATCTTTCGGGCAAGTGGGGACTGCGAGGTCATGGTCTTACTGCGAGCAGATCACTGCGTCTTCACGGTGTTCTCGGGGACGCGAATGTCGTCCGCGGTGTTTTCCTTCTTGTCCGGTCCGAAGCTCATGACCGCGACGTCGTCGTCACCACAGATGATCTTGTAGGGGGTGTCCCACGGATCGGTGATCTTGGACGCCACCGACAGCTCCTTCTTCTCGCGAAGCAGCTCGACGGTCGGGCACTGATCGCCGGGGTGATCGACGCGGTACTTCTCGGCGGCGGGATGGATGGTCCGCGCGTCGGTCTGTGCCTGCTTCTTCTGCGCCTCGGCGTACTTCGGCACCGCGACGACGGCGACGCCGCCCGCGATGAGCCCGACGATCGCGAGGACGATCAGGATCTCGATCAGCGTCACGCCTCGCTTTGCTGCTCGCTTCCACTTCCGGGTCCACGTCGTCTTCATCACCGCTCTCCTTTGATCAGCTCAGCAGCCAGTGGCACTCTGCTATTCGCAGCGCCGTCGATTTCATTCGACCCGATCGATGCCAAAAGGCACGCCGTCGGGTCCGTCACTCGCAAGATCGAAGCCGTGCGCGTCGCGTCGCCCCGGACATGTGAGTCGCAGCGGGCGACCCCAAGCGTCGATGGGAACCTCTTGCGCATATCCGCCGGCGACCAGCTCGCCGAGCTCTCTCGGACAGCCGCCGCCGTGATCGGCGCGGAACGCCGATACCGCGTCGTGCGCCGTGGTGATGGTGGCGCGCGTCGCACGCACGCCTGCCGCACGCTCTTCACGGGCGCGGATCCAGATGACGAGCACGAGCCCCACCACGACGGCAGCGACGAGGCGTACCCGCGCGCGGCCGAGGACGCCGAACACGCCGCGCCTCCGCTCCCACGGGAAGAACACCTTCGAGACGCGTGAGCGGGCCATCTCATCATCCTCAGTTGACGAAGTCGTTCATCTGGATGAGGGGCATGAGGATGGAGAAGGCGATGAAGCCGACGCCTCCACCCATGAAGACGATGATGAGCGGCTCGAGGAGGCTCGTCATCGCCTGCACGCGGGTCTCGACCTGTGAGTCGTAGGCGCGCGCCACGTTCTCGAGCATCTGCTCGAGCTGTCCGGACTTCTCGCCGACCGCGATCATGTGGACGACGATGGGCGGGAACTCCTTGCTGCGCTTGAGCGGTCCGGCGATCGACTCGCCTTCGCGGATCGACATCGTCGCGTCTTCGACGATCTTCGAGAGCTTCGCGTTGTCGAGGACGTGACGGACGATCTCCATCGCCTTCAGCAGCGGAACGCCGCTCTTGAGCAGCGTGGAGAGCGTGCGCGAGAAGCGCGAGACCGACAGCATGCGGAAGACAGGGCCGAACAGCGGGAGCTTCAGCTTCGTGCCGTCGAACCAGAGCTGGCCTGGCAGTGTGCCGAGGAACGCGACGAACTTCGCCAGCAGCGCTCCGGCGACGATGCCGATGCCGATGCCAATCAGGTAATGGAAGATCGACCCGACCACGAAGAAGAAGAGGACGAGCGCGACGGCCGAGACGACCGCCATCACGGTGAACGCGGTCTTCTTCGTGCCCGCCTGGAAGGACTTGCGCGTGAAGATGAGCGTCAGGACGGTGGTGATGAACCCCACCATCTCGTTCGAGGAGAGCGTGTTCGAGATGAAGATGAGGACCGACGTGTACCAGGGGAGCGCGCGATCGAGCGTCGCGTAGATGTTCGTCACCTTGGGAACGACGACCACCATCATCATGGTCATGAGGAGCATGCCCATGCCGAGCATGAGGATCGGGTACGCCAGCGCGGCGGTGACCTTGCCGCGGAGGCGTGCCTGGCCCTCCATGAAGTCGGAGAGGCGCTCGAGCACCGTCTCCAGAGTTCCGGAGGCCTCGCCGGCCGCGACCATGTTCACGTAGATCGGCGGGAAGATGTGGCCGTGCGGCTCGATCGACTTCGCGAGGCTCGTGCCTTCGTTGAGGTCGTCGCGGACGTTGGCGAGGACCTTCTTCAGCTCGTCTTTCTCGACCTGCTCGGTGAGCGCGCTGACCGACTCGACGAGCGGGATGCCGGCGCCGACGAGCGTCGCGAGCTGGCGGGTCATCATGGCGACGTCGCTGACCGACACGCGATTGAAGAACGCGCCGAAGTTGATGGCGCGGCCGCCCTTCTTCTTCGCGGTCTCCTCGCTGGCCTCGGTGAGGAGGATGCCTTCACGCTTGAGCGCGCCGCGCAGGACCTTCGGGTTGTCCGCATCGCGGATCCCGGAGACCTGCTTGCCCGTCGCGACGAGCAGCCCGCGATAGACGAACACCGCCATGGGCTAGACCCTCACGTTCCGGACGCTGGGGCGGTCGGGCTCGACCTCCATGTCGTCCTGCGTGGCGAGGAGGACCTCCTCGACGCTGGTCATGCCGCCGAGCACCTTGCGTGCGCCGTCGTCGCGGAGGCCGTCCATCCCCTGCTCCATCGCGGCGCGCTTGATGGTCTGTGCGTCTGCGCCCTTCAAGACGAGCGGACCGACCATGTCGTCCATCATCAAGAGCTCGTAGATGCCGCGTCGACCCATGAAGCCGGTCTGCGAGCACTTGTCGCAACCCTTGGGGCGGAAGATGGTGACGTACGGACCCGGGTACGTGTCGAGGATGTCGTCGGGGATGTTCATCGCGCGCGGGTAGTACCGCGAGCCGGGAATGAGCCTGCGCTTCCTGCGCGCGGCGCAGCGCTCGGGCGTGATGCCGAGCTCCTCGAGGTCGTTCGCCGAGGCCTCGTAGGGCTCCTTGCACGTCGGGCACAGCATGCGCACGAGGCGCTGCGCGAGGACGCCGACCACCGACGAGCGGAGGAGGAACGGCTCGACGCCCATGTCGATCATGCGCGTGAAGGCGCCGGGCGCGTCGTTGGTGTGGATCGTGGAGAGCACGAGGTGACCCGTGAGAGATGCGTTGATCGCGATCTCGACGGTCTCCTTGTCGCGGATCTCGCCGACCATGACGACGTCGGGATCCTGGCGGAGGAAGGCGCGGAGCGCGCTCGCGAAGGTCAGTCCGATCTTCGCGTTGACGTGCACCTGATGGATCTGGGGGAGCTCGTACTCGACCGGATCCTCGGCGGTGAGGATGTTGATGTTCGGCTGGTTGATGCGGTTCAAGCACGCGTAGAGCGTGGTCGTCTTTCCCGAGCCGGTCGGGCCGGTGACGAGGATGATGCCGTCGGGCTTGTGGATGAGCGCATCCATCAAGTGGTAGTCGCGCGGGCTGAAGCCGAGGTCGGGCAGGTCGAGGAGGACGCTCGACTTGTTGAGGAGACGCATGACGATGCGCTCGTACGCGCGGCTCGTCGGGATGGTGCTGACGCGGATGTCGAAGCCCTTGCCGGCGATCTTCTTCGTGATGCGTCCGTCTTGCGGAAGGCGCTTCTCGGCGATGTTCAGCGAGGCTTCGATCTTGATGCGGCCGACGATGGAGTTCATGAATGCGCGAGGTGCGCGGCGAGCAACGTAGAGCTCGCCGTCGATCCTGTAGCGAACGATGACTTCCTTCTCTTCCGGCTCGATGTGGATATCGCTCGCGCGTTCCTTCATCGCCTGGAGGAAGAGCGAGTTGACCCAGCGAATGACCGGCGCTTCGTCGTCGGAGTCGAGGATGTCGTCGCCCGCGACCTCGTGCTCGTCGACGCGCGCCTCGTCGTTCTCGAGCTCGCCGCCGCCGGCCTCGCGCTCGTAGACGCGGTTGATGGCGTTCTCGATGGCGTCGCTCGTGGCAACGCTGGCTTCGACGTTCTTGTTGAAGAGGAGGCGGACCTCGTCGAGCGCGCTCACGTCGAACGGATCGGCGACGACCACGTAGACGAGACCGTCGTCCTCGGCGGTGATGATCATCTTGCCGGCGCGGTTCTTCGCGAACGTGATCGGCAGACGCGTGGCGAGCGCGGTGGAGATGCGCTCCGGGTCGACGCGTTCGACGAACGGCAGCTCCGCTTCGGCGGCGAGCGCCTTCGCGATGGTGGCGTCGTCGACGACGTTGCCGTTCACGAGGAGGTCGGCGAGCGCGATCCCCTTCTCGCGCTGCACGGCGTACATCGCCTCGAGGCGATCGAGCGGGATGCCGGCGCGCCGATGAAGAATCTCACCTAGGAAACGCTGCTCCATGAGGTCACCCCCTACTTCTCGATCTTCTCGATGTTGCGGACCGCCGGGTTCACGTTGACGGGCGGCGTGGCTCCGCCCGGCACCACCTGCGGATTGGTCAAGGTCGGTCCGCCCGGCGCCCCGGTCGTCGAGCGCGTCGTGCCTTGTGGCATCTCGAGCGGGCGTTGCGGATCGTGCGTCTTCAGCTCGCGCGGCTTCGTGATCTCGTCGAGCCGCTTCCTCTCGTCGAGCGAGAAGTAGGACTGGCGGATGTCTTCGACGAGCCCGTTGGTGCGCGACCAGTCTTTCGGCGGCTTGTAATCCGAGGAGTCGGAGAAGACGAAGTAGCGGTCGAGGTACTCCTGGCGTTCCTGCATCTTCCGCTCGAATACGGTGCGAAGGTCCTGCTGGTTCCGGATGATGTACGGCGTCATCACGAGGACCAGGTTGCGCTTCTCGACCGTGTTCGTGCGCTTGCGGAAGAGCGCGCCGAGCACGGGAATATCGCCGAGCACGGGGACCTTTTCCTCCGAGCGCGACGTCACGTTGCGGATGAGGCCGCCGATGACGACCGTCTGCTGATCCTGAACGACGAGCTTCGTCGTGGCGACGCGCTTGCTGATCGGGATCGCGCCGAGCGTTCCGCCGAGGGGCGCGCCCTGCTCGCTGATCTCTTCGCTGAGGTCGAGGCGCACTTCGTTCGAGTCGTTGAGGTGCGGCTTGATCTTGATCTTGGTGCCGACGTCCTGGCGCGGTGAGCCGACCGAGCCGAAGCCGCCGAGGCCGCCGAGCGCTCCGAGAGCGCCAGCCGCACCCGCCGCGCCCGTTGCGCCCGGGAAGGAGCTGACAGCGTT
>JAXDMI010000095.1:0-5686 GCA_034666145.1 Myxococcales bacterium
GCCATCTCGCAAGAGCTCTGGATAATTGGGAAGCCTAAAGCGCGGCCAGCGCCCCCCACCTAGGCCTAGGCCTAGGGGTTCATGACACCCGCACACGGCCACAGCGGTCGGAACGTCTGAAGGGCTCCTCGCGAAAGCGATGAGCCCTTCACCTATTAAACGGGCATGCGCGTCGCATCGAAGCTCAGACTAGACTCGGGGCGATGACCGAGAAGGCTGGCGTCCTCGTCCACGGCGCGACCGGGTTCACGGGCGGGCTCGTGTGCGAGCTCCTGTCGAAGCGAGGCATCCGTTACGCCATCTCGGGACGGAGCCGGGAGCGCCTCGAACCGCTGCAGAGGCGCCTCGGTAGCAATGGCGGAGCTCCGCCGGTCGAGGTCTGCGTCGTCGATCTCGAGCGCGCAGACAGCATCGTCTCCGCCATCGACGGGCGGACCATCGTCCTCGCGTGTGCGGGGCCCTTCGCCCTCGTCGGGGAGCCGATCCTCGCGGCGTGCGCGCGTCTCGGCGTCCACTACGTCGACACCACCGGCGAGCAGCGCTTCGTCGCCGACGCTGCGAAGAATCACCAGAGCACGTGTGAAGCGAGCCGCGCATGCATCGTGCCTGCGATGGCGTACGAGATCGCGCCCGCGGACTGGGCATGTCATCTCGCCGCAGCGCGTGTCGGCGGTTCGCCGGACACCATCGAGGTCTTCTACTCGAGTCGAAACGCCGACGGCGCGAACGGCAGCGCGACCACGCGCGGTACGAAGAAGAGCATCCTCGGCGTCCTCGCCGAGCGCGCGCCGCTGCAATGGATCGACGGCTCGCTTGTCGTCGAGGCCTCGGCCGAGAAGACCACCTCGTTCGCGCTTCCCAACGGTCGTCGGCTCGCCGCGGCGTCGTTCCCGAGCCCCGAGGCGATCGTCGTTCCGCAGCACACCGGCGCGCGCACCGTTCGCACGTACATGGCGATGGGCGAGAGCACCGCGCGCAATCTGCATCGCTTCCGCAAGCTGGCGCCCGCGTTCGTCCGCGCGACGCGATCGCTCGCGGATCGCTGGCTCGATCGCGGCCCCGCCGGACCCGAGGGCGACGATCGCGGGGGCACGTTCACGATCATTGCGGAGGCGACGAAGGGGAGCGAGCGCGCGCGCATCGCGCTGTCCGGTAGCGATCCCTACGGCCTCACCGCCGAGCTCCAGGTCTATGCCGCCGAGCGCGCGCTCGCGGGCGCCATCACCGCGAAGGGCATCGTCGGTCCGAGCGTCGCTTTTCCCGCGCGTGATGCCCTCATCGCACTGGCCCACACAGGACTCTCGCTCGTCGAGCCCGCCTGAGGCATGCTGCGCTCGTGTCGGATCCCATTCGTGACGTCGCCGACCTGCGTGTCGCCGACCTCCTCACGTTCTTGGCCGTCGTCCGGAGCTCCTCGCTGACCGCCGCTGCCCGCGAGCGGCGCGTCACGCCCTCCCAGGTCAGCAAGGCCATCACGCGCGTGGAGACGCATTTCGCGCGCAAGCTCATCGAGCGTGGCAGCCGAGGCGTCATGCTCAGCGAAGCAGGCCGGTTGCTCGCGCCTGCCCTCGAGGCGGTGGTGAATCAGCTCGAGGCCGCGCGCGCCGCGAGCCCCGACGGCGCGGAGATCACGCTGGGCGCTCCGTCGTACCTCCAGACCTCGCTCTTGCCGGTGCTCGGTCTGGCTGCTCCAAACGTGCGCGTGCGCGCGTTCGAGCTGCCGCCGTCGCTCCTCCGCGCCAACGCGCAGGACGACGGCTTCGACATCCTGCTCCTGCCCGGAGGCGGCGAGCATCTCCCCGCGAGCTGGGTAGCGGAGGAGGTCGGCACCATACGTCGCGGTCTCTTCGCATCGCCGGCGCTGCGTGCGCGGCTCGGCAAGGGCGCGGTGCCGCTCGAGCGGCTCGCCGAGGTGCCGTTCATCATCCCGATCTTCCGCCAGCAGGGCCGCGTCGTTCCCGTCGACGATGATTTTCCGTTGCCGCGCTCGCAGCGCAAGATCGGTCATCAAGTGCAGACGTTCCTCGTCGGCCTCGAGGTGGCAGCGCAGACCGAGCAGCTCGCGTTCGGTCCTGCCATCGCTGCGCAGCGCCACCTCGCGACCGGCGCGCTCGTCGAGATCCCGATCGCGGGCTACGCCGTCACCGAGCCGCTGACGTTCGCGTGCAACGTCGATCGCGTCTCGGCGCGCCTGCGAAGCGCGTTCGGCACGGGGCTACGCACCGCGATGATCGCGATGAGCTCGTCGCACCCGCTCTGACCGTGGGTCGCGTGCTCGCGTGGGTAGCTCGCGCTACGCGCTCGCGCTGCGCGCTCAGGGCGGAAGCGCGCCGATCCATGCGTCGAGCAGCGCATGCCCGGTGGTATCGACCTGACGCGTGACGAGCGGCGGCATCTGCACGTCCGCGGTCGGCTCCGCCGCGCCCGTGACGCGGCGGCCGGAGAGGATCGATGCGAGGCTGTGGACGGCATCGTTCGGCTTGATGCGCAGATACGGTGCGCCGGCGTCGTCGTCGATGCGCACGGCCATGACGTTGACCGCGGTCTTCCACGCATCGAGATCGGTCACGGCAGCCGTCCCCGCCTCGGGCAGGAGCTGCGAGGGCTTGATGAGGAAGTAGAGCGGCGGGTCGAGCACGTTCGCTGCGCCGTTGGGATTGTGACAGCCGCCGCAGTTCGCATGCAGCCAGCCGAGCGCGGCGACCGCCTTGGCCGTCCCGTCCTCGGGAATGGTGAGCGTGGTGGCGGGCGGCGTCGCCGAGAGTCGTCCGTCGGAGGCGAGCGACGCGAGCGTGATGCCCTGCGCGCTCGCGATGCCGAGGCTCACGGCCTCGACCCCGAGCAGGTTGTCGGTGCGACCCATGTGGCAGTAATCGCACTGCGCCGTGCCGGGGATCTCGTAGACCGCGGTCTGGCCCGGGATGGTGACCTTCTCGCCGGTGTCGTTGCGGATCGCGTCGGTCTCGGCGTCGTTCCAGCGATAGGTGGTGTACCGCCACGCCGTCATCGCCTTGGAGTAGAGGCGCGTCTCGATGCGCTTGCCTCCGATCTTGAACTCCTTCCAGACCTTCGTGCCGACCGGGAACTTCCACTCGTCGAAGTTGGAGATGTCGATCGTCGCGCCCGGCGGCAGGTAGAGAAACCGTGACTTCACGGCGCCGTCACTCCAGAACTGGACGCCGGGCGTGTACGGCTTGTTCTCGGGCGCGATCGTCTTCGCCGCGAAGTCCGCGTAGAGCCCGGTGCAATCGAGATGCATCTGCAGGCCGTCGGCCTGGAGGTCCGCGGCACAGTCGCGCTTCGCCGGTGCCGCATCGCTCGCATCGACCGGTGGAACGAAGGCATCGAGCTCGGCCGTCGCCTCGGGCGCTGCATCGGACGCGGTCGCGCCAGGGGTGCCGTCCGAGCTGCAACCGGCCCACACGGCAGCGATGAGAGGCACGGCGAAGAAGGCGAGCCGAAGGACGACCTTTTGCATCGTCGATCGAGGATACCCGAATGGCTCGCCCTTTCGTATCCTCAGCGCCCCATGTCACGCCCGCCTTCCTCTGCTCCGTCCTCTGCCTCGGCCCGCGTTGGCATCATCATGGGGTCGACGTCGGACTGGGCGACGATGTCCCACGCCGCCGAGACCCTCGAGAAGCTCGGCGTCGCGTTCGAGGTGAAGGTGGTGTCCGCACATCGCACGCCGGATCTTCTCTTCGAGTACGCGAGCACGGCGGAGCAGCGCGGGCTCCACGTGATCATCGCTGGTGCGGGCGGCGCCGCGCATCTGCCCGGCATGGCGGCGGCGAAGACGCTGCTTCCGGTGCTCGGCGTGCCCGTCGAGTCGAAGGTCCTGCGCGGTGTCGACTCGCTGCTCTCGATCGTGCAGATGCCCGCCGGCATTCCGGTCGCGACGTTCGCCATCGGAAAAGCGGGCGCGATCAATGCGGCGCTCGCCGCCGCGCAGATCCTCGCGCGTCAAGACGGAGCCGTGCGCGCCGCGCTCGCGCGCCATCGCGAGGACCAGACCGCGAAGGTGCTCTCGCAGCCCGATCCGCGCGTGCCTCCGGATGCCGAGGAGTCGGCGCCGGGCTCGGCGACGCCGCCGGCGTCGAGCCGACGCGGCAACAAAGTGAAGGCGTGACGTCGTGACCATCGGCGTCCTCGGTGGCGGTCAGCTCGGACGGATGATTGCGCTCGCCGGCTATTCGCTCGGCCAGCGCTTCGTGTTCCTCGATCCCGGCGCGGAGTCTTCGGCGGGACACGTCGGCAACCTGCGCGTCGGCGCGTACGACGACGAAGAGCGGCTCAGCGAGCTCGCGAGGAAGAGTGACGTCGTCACCTACGAGTTCGAGAACGTGCCCGTCGGTTCCGCGCGCTTCTTGAACGAGCTCGTTCGCGTCTATCCGCCGCCGCGCGCCCTCGAGGTGAGCCAGGATCGTCTCGACGAGAAGAGCTTCTTCGCGTCGCTCGGCATCCCCACCGCGGGCTTCGCGCCCATCGCGACCAAGGACGATCTCGATCGCGCCGTCGCGCGGCTCGGTTTGCCTGCCGTGTTGAAGACGCGACGCTTCGGCTACGACGGCAAGGGCCAGTGGGTGCTGCGCACGAAGGCCGACGTCGACACGGCGTGGACCGCGCTCGGCGCTGCGTCACTCGTGCTCGAGGCGTTCGTGCCGTTCGAACGAGAGATGTCGATCCTCGCGGTCCGCAGCAGCAAGGGCGAGACGCGCTTCTATCCGCTCGTCGAGAACGAGCATCGCGACGGCATCCTGCGCGTCTCGTATCCGAAGAGCGACGCATGGACCCCGGAGCTCCAGGCACGCGCCGAGGAGCACGCCGGTCGCGTCCTCGCCGAGCTCGATTACGTGGGCATGCTGGCCATCGAGCTCTTCATCACGGGCGACGAGATCGTCGCGAACGAGATGGCGCCGCGCGTCCACAACTCGGGGCACTGGACGATCGAGGGCGCGGAGACGAGCCAGTTCGAGAACCACGTCCGCGCGATCCTCGGGATGCCGCTCGGCTCGACGCGCATGATCGGTTGCTCGGCGATGATCAACTCCATCTCCAAGCTGCCGTCGAAGGAGGAGGTGCTCGCCGTCGAGGGCGCGCATCTGCATGCGTACGGAAAAGACGGAGCGCCCGGGCGCAAGGTCGGTCACGTCACGATTCGCGCGGAGTCGAAGCGCGAGCTCTGCGACAAGGTCGAGAAGCTGCTGCCGATCGTCGATCCCGAGGGGTCGCCGCGTCCGTGTCGATGAGTGACAAAGCGCCTCAACGACCGCCCGCGCGCACGTAAGGACCGCGAAGTTCCCGATGTTCGAGCGTGGCAGCGTTCTTGCTGCTCGTCTCGAGCATGAAGACGCAAATCGCCTCCATCTTCGCCGCTTCTCTCTTCGTCCTCGGCACAGCTGCCTGTCATCGCAACCATGCGCGCCCCGCCGAGGGCCCCGTGCAGCGCGCCGGCGAGCACGTCGACAATGCCGCCGAGAAGACCAAGGACGCCGCCAAGGATGTCGCTCACGACACCAAGGAAGGCGCCAAGGACATCAAGAACGACGTGAAGCACGACGTGAAGTGACGCGGCGCTTCGCGGAGCACGAGCCGGGTCAGTTGCCCGGCTTGAGCTCGCACGTGCCGGTCAACGCGTTCGCCATGATCGTGCACGTCGCCTTCGACGGTGCGCACGCCGCGCACT
>JAXDMI010000096.1:0-7500 GCA_034666145.1 Myxococcales bacterium
GGTGATATTCGCGAATATCACCAGGGATATTCCTGCGACGGGTTTAGCCCAGCGACATCGCTGACACCGCGAGCTGACGACGCGCCAGTGCTACGGTGCGCCTCCATGAAGGCCTTCGCTCCCGCGCTCGCCATGGTGATGCTCACGCTCGCGTCGACCGCCTGCACGCGACGCGGCGGCGGTCCTCACCTCCAGCTCGTGACTCCTTCCGCGGCCACGCCCGACTTCGGCGACGCGCCTTCGCGCTCGAGTGAGAGCCTTCGGCAAGGTACCGGCGGCGGTGGCGGTGGCGGTGGCGGACCGTCGGAGCCTCCTGCCGGCGGAGGTGCGCGAGGAAATCCGGTCGGCCCGATCATCGGCGGCGCCATCGGCGTCGGTGCTGCCGCTGCAGCCGTCGGTGCAGGCGCCGTCAAATGCCAGCCCGGGACCGATTCGCCGTCGACGGGCTCGTCCGTGAACGTCTGCTCCGGGGAGCGCGTTCCAGGCCCGCCACCGCCCTGAGGCTTGCGCTAGCGCCCATTTTTTCGGGGTTGCGCGCGTCCGATACTGAACGTAAGATCAGTGTCCCTGACCATGACCGCCATCCCTCCCGCCGTGCAGACCGTCCTCGATCTCTTCACCACCGATCTCGCCGACGTTCGCTTCGGTGACCTCGACGCGCCCACGCTCGCTCGCATCGCAAGCGACGTGCAGGCCGCGTCCGACGTCGTCGTCGCCGCGCAGCTCGCGCTCGACGTCGCGCGCGGCGCGCTCCACGAGCGCCAGGAGACGCTCCTCCAGCAAGCGCAACGCGCGCTCGCCTACGCACGCGTCTATGCCGAGGCCGACCTCGCGCTCACCGCGCGTCTCGATGCCATCACGTTGCCGCGCGCGTCACGTCGCCCTCGCTCCGACGCGAGCGGCGCGAGCGGCGCGAGCGGCGCCGAGAGCGAGTCGCTCGTCCTCACCTCCGAGGCCGAGCCCGCACGTCGCCCGCGCGGCCGTCCTCGAAAGCTCGCGACCGTCAGCGCGGAGCCCGAGCCCATGCTCGAAGGGCTCGCGCACAGCGCGGAGTGACTCCGGGTACGTAGCTCGGGGCTGGAGGATCGCCGGCGCGTCGGGCGCGCCTTGCTCGTATGCTGCCCGCCGCATGAGGTTCGCGCTTGCACTCGTCGTCGCGGCCGCGAGCGGTTTCATCGCGCTCTCGTACGAGATCCTCTGGTACCGCGTGATCTCGTTCGCGAGCTTGGGCCTCTCCGGCGCCTTCGGGCTGCTCCTCGCCTTCTACCTGTTCGGTCTCGCGCTCGGCGCGCGACTCGCGGGCGCGTTTTGCAAGGACGACGCCGCAGCAGGCGACCGGACGAACCTGCGGCGCCTCGCGGCCTTCACGTTCGTCGCGAACGTGTTTGCGTGGCTCGTCGTCCCGGCGTTCGGATGGTCGGCGCGGATCTGGGACTGGCCGCTCGCGTTGGGCGCCGTCACGTTGGCCGCCGCGATGCTCGGCGCGATCCTCCCGCTCGTATGCCACTTCGCCATCAAGCCGGACGACCGCGCGGGGGCGAACATCAGCTACGTGTATCTTGCAAATATCGTCGGTTCGGCGGCGGGAAGCCTCGTGACCGGCTTCGTCTTTCTCGACCTGTTTCCGCTGCAGCAGGTGGGCGCCGTGATCACCGCCCTCGGGATGATGCTCGTCGTGCTCCTTCTCGCGCTCTCGGGCGGGCGCGACGCGACGCGGAGCGTTGCGCTCGGCGCGACGGTCGCTTCCGGCTTGCTCGTGGTGATGATGACGCCGCGGCTCTACGACCGCATCTGGGAGCGGCTGCTCTTCAAGGCGAAGTTCGACGAGAGCTCCTCGCGGTTCGCCGAGGTGATCGAGACGAAGAGCGGCGTGATCACCGTGACGGCGGACAACGTCGTCTACGGCGGCGGCGCGTACGACGGAAAGATCAACACGTCCCTCGTCTACGACAACAACGGGATACAGCGTGTCTACGGCATCGGCGCGATGCACCCTGCGCCGAAGAAGGTCCTGATGATCGGGCTCGCTTCGGGCTCGTGGGCGAAGGTCGTCTCGGCCATGCCCGGCGTCGAGAAGCTCACCGTCGTCGAGATCAACCCCGGCTACCTCACGCTCATCGGCCGGCACAAGGAGGTCGCGTCTCTCCTCGCCGATCCGAAGGTCGAGATCACGATCGACGACGGCCGGCGCTGGCTCCTCCGCCACGCGCAGCGCTTCGACGTCATCGTGATGAACACGACCTATCACTGGCG
Source organism: Myxococcales bacterium (assembly GCA_034666145.1). Classification (GTDB taxonomy): domain Bacteria; phylum Myxococcota_A; class Polyangia; order Polyangiales; family Polyangiaceae; genus Labilithrix. Next base: position 2,254 of record JAXDMI010000096.1, read on the forward strand.
CGCGCACGCCACGAGCCTGCTCTCGATGGACTTCATGGAGATCGCCCGCGCGCACCTGGAGCAGGGCGGCTTCCTCTTCTTCAACACGACCGGCTCGGACGACGTGATGAAGACCGCGATGACCGCGTTCCCGTTCGGCTTGCGCGTCTACAACTTCGCGGCGGTCTCCGATTCGCCGATCGTCTACGACAGCGAGCGTTTTCGTCGCATGCTCGATGCGTTCCGGCTCGACGGCGAACCGGTCGTCGACACGAGCACCGAGCAGGGAGCCCAGGTGATGGACGACCTGATGGCCTACGCCGAAACCATCTCGCAGCCGCCCCAGGAAGAGGGCCTCGAGTCGCGCGAGAACATCCTCCAGCGGACCAGGAGCGCGCTCGTGATCACCGACGACAACATGATCCCGGAGTGGCGGACCATCTTCCGCTTCCACGACGCGCCCTGAGGATCTGCGAGGCCCTACGCGCTACGCCCTACGCCCTACGCCTTCTTCCGCAACTCGCGAATCGCGCCTGGCGTCGTCCCGCGGTGCTGGCGAAAGAGCATGACGAGATGGGATGCCGAGCTCGCGCCCACGCGGGCCGCGATCGCCTCGAGATCCAGCTCGGTGTCCTCGAGCAGGCGCTCGCTCACCCGCACGATGTGCGCCTGTCGTTCGCCGCGCAGCGAGCGCCCCGCGGCGCTCAAGTGACGCTGGAGAGACCGCACGCTCATGCCCAGTGTGCGCGCCACCTCCACGACACCGGCGTCGATCGGGAGTACCTCGAATGCCGTCCGCACGCGCCGCACGATGTTCGGGGTGCCGAGCAGAGTCAGGCGGAGCTCCTCGACGTCGGCACGCACGTCGGAGGCGCCCACCACGTCGTAGGCGGTCTCGGGATCGTCGAAGAAGACGACGGGGTGCTTCGGGCGGAGGAACTCGAACATCCCCGCCACGGTGGCGTGCGCGAAGCCGCCGCGATGGAGCACGGCCTGCCGCGACACCATGGGGGACCACGCGTCCCGCCGCTTCTTGAGGTACGCGAGGAGGCGACCGAACGCGAGGAGGTCCACGGCCTCGAGCGCGCGTAGGTCGACGAGGGACGTGTGCCCGCGGAAGAGCGGATTGGCGCCGACCTCGTGCGCCGCGCAGATCTCGTCGACGTCCACCTCGTCCGGCCTCCCCCAGAGGATGATCCCGAAGACGCGACGCTCTGCCTGCCAGTACGCGAACGATCGACGTACGACGTACCTGCGCGCAGGCTCGTCGAAGAACGCTGCGAGCTCGGGGACGAGCTGGAATGTCGAGCTCGTCGTCATCGGCCTCGGCGAACGGATACCGAATCCGGCGTAACAGCTGCGCGCCAATGCGTTCCATGGGCGCGCCACGCGACCCGTTTCGCGAATGTCGACGATCGGCGCGCGTCTATCGTCGAGCAACGTTCGTCCGCACCTAGCCCGGGGAGGCCGTCTTGAAGCTCACGAAGGTCATGCAGCGCGTGCTCGAATCGAGGATCGTCCGTATCGCTTTCACTGCGGCGCGCGCAGGGGCCGTCGTCGCATTCGTTCTCTGCGTGAGCCGCGAGGCCCGCGCCGATTACTGCGGGGCCGACGGTGAGCGCGCGTGCTCCATCCCGGAGAAGTTCCCGAGCTGCAACGTCAACCTCGTCGAGGGCGCGGGTCGCTGCGTCCGTCCGATCTGCGGGCAGGACGGGCAGCGCGGCTGCACCGTCGTCGAGCGAACGAGGCTCGATCCGGTGCTCAAGATCCCGAAGCCCTTTCCGTGCGACCAGGATCTCAAGCACGACCTCGGTAAGGATCGCTGCTCTCATCCCACCTGCGGCCGCGAAGGCGGGAACGCGTGCAACGTCTTCGAGCGCATCCCGAGCTGCGACATCAACCTCGTCGAGCAAGCGGGCAAGTGCGTGAAGCCGCCGTTGTGCGGTCGCGTCGGCCAGGCCGCGTGCACGGTGACGATACGCATCCCGAGCTGCGACGCGGATCTCGTGGAGAAGCTCGGCGTCTGTGAGCGCGCGGGATCGGCACCTGCACCCGCACCGGCGCCGGCGCCGAAACCGACGACGGCTCCTGCTCCGCCCCCGCCTGCTCCGCCGCCCCCTCCGCCGCCGCCGATCTCGAAGGCGGCGCCTCCTCCTCCGCCGCCGCCGCCGACCTCGAAGGCGCCTCCTCCGCCGCCGCCTCGGCACGTGGCGCCGCCGCCTCCCCCGCGGTGACGTCGTCGCGAGAGGCACGCGCACGTGGAGGACGGTGACAGGCTGCTCACCCGGGCTCCGCTCAGTTCGCGGTCAGGTCGAGCTCGGCGCGGAAGCCGGTCGGGCCTCCCGAGTTCGACGAGACGAACGAGATGGTGTTCGTTCCCACCACGAACGGTCCAGTGATCGGCGGCAATACGACGAACGCGCTGTAGCTGCCGGCCGTCACGCCCGTGATCGCTTGCCCGTTCAACGTGATCGAGTCCGTCGCGTTGTCACTCGCGTAGGAGACCGTGAGCGTCGTCGTCGCGAGGTTCACGCCGGTCGCCAGGCTGAACGTCGTCGTGTACGTGAACGGTCCCACCCCAGGATCGACCGTGTCGACGAACGGTGAGAGGAACTTCGACGTCGCGCTCGGCGGCAGCCATGCGCCGACGAATCCTTGCGCATCGGTCTGCACGTACGCGGTCAGCGCGTTACCCATCGCGTCCTTGACCGTCCAGTGCGTGTCGACAGAGCCGTCCGCGAGCGCGACGCGTGTGTTGTCGAGGCCCGTGTCGAAGGGGGGCGTCGTGGGCAGCGTGACCGTCAACGACGTGGTCGTGGACGTGCTGGCCACATCGTCGGCGTCGCCCGCGTACACGGCCGAGATGACGTGCGCGCCCGCTGTGAGCGCGCTCGTCTTCAGCGTCGCCGTCGCGCTGCTCGGGTTCGCGCCGGCCGTCAGCGGGATCGGCGCGCCGAGGTCGGACGCGCCGTCCTTGAGCTGGATGTTGCCGGTCGGCGTCTTGCCCGCCACCGTTGCGGTGAGCGTCACCTCTGCGCCGACGGTCGGCTGGAGCGGCGTCACGTTCAGCGTGACCGTCGTCGCCGCCTTGGCGGGCGGAGGAGGAGGAGCCGCATCCGGCGTCGAGGCATCCGGCGTGGACGCATCCGTCGTGGAGGCATCGGGCGTGAAGACCGCGCCCGCCTCGGGAGCGATGTTCGGGCCGGGAGACGAGGAGCTGCTCTCGCAGGCGATGACCGCCGCGAGGGGAAGCCCGATCAGCACGAGGCGCACGAGGAGCGACGTTCTCATGGTTTGTCGAACGGTAACATGCGCGCGACGGGACGCTGCTCGCCGGGCGACCTCGGATCGAATCGATGCACTTTGCAACGATCGCAGCCGAGCCGAGCTCGCCGGTCACGCCCTCAGGGGTGGACGAGAGCGAGCACCGCCGCGTCGATGCGCGTGAACCAGTCGGCGTCGTTGGGCGGGTCGGGCTGCCGCTCGACGGCCACGACCTTGTGCGTGATCCGGCCAGCCTCGACGAGGAAGAGCGGACCTCCCGAGTCGCCGCCGGTCGAGTAGTACGGCGTGTGGAGGCCGGTATCGTAACCGGCTGATTTCCCGCTCGTGATCGTGAGGAGCGTGGAGCGGACGAGCGGCGCAGTGCGCGCCTCGAAGCTGCGGCCGACCGCGACGCCCTGGTAGGTGCGTCCGTGATCGGCCTCCGTCCCGATACTGGTGAGAACGCCGTACTGCGCGAGCTTGATCGGCGCGTCGAGCACGAGCACGCCGACGTCGGGCGCCGCTGCGTCGCTCGAGTAGCCGCGCGAGATCACCTTCGAGCGCACCACCTTGCGGCTGGGCGCTCCGGGCGCGAACGGCGCCTTCACCGTGTACGACGTGCCCCAGATACAGTGCGCCGCGCCGAGGACGACCGTCGGGCTGACGAGCACGCCGGTGCAGTAGTCGACGCCGTTGCCGTGGAGGATCTGCACGGCCTCGGGAAACGCGGTGGCGGTGCCGGCCTGCATGGAGCTGACGATCGCCTCGTCCGTCGACGCGCCTTCGTCGCCCGCAGGCTCCGCGGCGCAGCCGGCAACGAGCGCGAGGCCGGCCAGGAGCACAAGGGAAGCCAATGTGCGCATATCACCCACAAAGCAAGATCTGCTCCGAACGACACACGGCCGAAACGCCGTCAAAAATGGCTTAGCCGCTCGGGAGGAGTCCGCTGATGGTGGATCTTTCTAGTCGATGACCCGCTCGCCCTCCGCACGCAAGGAAGGAGCTCGGTGGGTAGGCTGGTTTGGTGAAGACGTCGCGCCTCCTCCTCGCCGTCGCCATGTTCGGCTGCACGCCGGCGGCGACGACTACCGGAGCTCCCGCTTCAGCCGTTGCGGTGGCGCCCGTGGGCGCTGATGCGAGCGTCGCCGTCGACCCCATCGCGACGGAAGCCGGCGCCGTCGTCGCAGCCGCGCCGGAAGGACGCCCGCGCGGGACGTCCTATTGCTTCTCGTGGGTACACTTGGCGGACTCGTCCATCGACTGTTATCCGAACAGCGGGGAGTGCGAGAAGGCGCGCATCACGATGAAGAAGGGCGCTCGTGACACCACCGCGTGCGAGCCCGCGAGATACACGACGTGCACGAGCGTTGCTCGCCCACCCGAGCATCCGGAGCAAGAGGACCACTGCTTCGAACGAACGGACGAATGCGAGAAGTATCGTCGCTTCGTCCTCGCGAGTGCTCACACCGCGACGGCATGCACGAAGCGCTGAGCTCGCGTTCTAGGCGTAGTCGGACAGCACGATGTCGCCCGCCTTCGCGAACTGGCCCGCCAGCAGCGCGCGGAACGGCCAGCGGCACATCCAGCGCATCGAAGCCGCGCGCAGCGAGATGGCGACGGCGCTCTCCGGCGCGAACCCGTTGATGCCACCAGGCGGAAGCTCCTGGCTCTTGGTGACCCAGCGCCGGAGTGCCGACTCGTAACGCGCGAAGGCTACCTCGTGATCGCCGTCGGCCGACGCCAGCTCGCCTGCGAGCACGTACGCGCCTACCACCGCGAGGCTCGTACCGAGCCCGGTGAGCGGCGTCGCGCAGTAGCCCGCGTCTCCCAGCAAGACGACACGGCCGCGCGACCAGCGGTCGAGATGCACCTGCCCGAGCGGGTCCATCACGAAGTCGGACGCGCCCTGCATCGCGTCGAGAAGCTGCGGCACGTGCCACTCGACGCCCGCAAAGTGTTGCGCCACGAGCGCCTTCTGCGCCGCGACGTCGCGACGGTCGTACG
>JAXDMI010000097.1:0-5871 GCA_034666145.1 Myxococcales bacterium
AAAGATGCGCCATGCATCTTTCGGCTGATCCGGGAACGCGGCGATGATCGCCTGGAGGAGCTCGAGGACCTTCTCGGGCTGCTTCGTGTGGTGCCGCTGGTAATCGCTCCAGAGGATGGCCTTGGTCTTCGGATCGACGACCGTCGCTTTGACGGTCGTGCTCCCGACGTCCATGCCGATCGCAAGGAATGCCCTGCCCGAGAAGTCGCTACCTGCTGAGCCCATACTTGCTGCTCCGATCGCGCTGGACTGACGTGTCAGTCCAGGCGCGACGAGGCTACGCCCTTTCCTGCAGCCCAGGAAAGGAAAACGGCCCTGCGACGCGTCCCGCAACGATCCGACAACGGCGCGAAAACGCACCGGAATCGTCATGGCGCGGGCAGCCGCCGCGGCCGAGACGTCAAAGCAATGCGGCGTCTATTTCTTCTTCGCGGGCTTCGCGGCGGCGCCGGCGGCGAACGGATTCGGCGGAAGAGCTGCGCCGCGCGGTCCGGCGGAGCTCGCGCCCTTCGCCTTCTTGCCCTTGGCGACGACCGCAGGCGCGGCGGGCGGATCGGCAACGGCTGCGCTCGCGGGAGGCGGATCGGCGACGGGCGCCGGCGTGACCGGCGCGATGACGGGAGCGGCGGCCGCGCTGTTGACGGCGGCGCTCGCTGAAGCGGCGGCTGCGGCCGCGACCGCAGCCGACTTGGCGCGCGGCTTGTCATCCGCTGCGCCGGCGATGACGAGGACCACGGTACCGATGAACACGCACGCGGCGACGAGCCCGAGGCCGATGCGCGCCTTGATGTTCGGCTTCGGCGCGAAGTCGGGCATCGACATGCGCGAGAGGTTCATCGGGCGCGCCGGCGGCAACGCCTCGGGCGCGTAGACCTGGTAGGTCAGCGGCGCGGACTCGTCGTCACCCGCGCTGCCGTATCCGTTCGACGCGTGCTGCATCGGCGGCTGCGAAGCCTGCGGCAGCTGCATCGGCGGCGGAGCCCAGGACGCGTGCTGCATCGGTGGCTGCATTGGCTGGGCGTGCTGCACCATCGGCGGCTGCGAAGGCTGCGCGTGCTGCATCGGCGGCGGGGCCCACGACGCCTGCTGCATCGGCGGCTGCGAAGGCTGCGCGAGCTGCATCGGCGGCGGCGCCCACGACGGCTGCTGCATCGGCGGCTGCATTGGCGGCTGTGATGCGTGCATCGGCGGCGGGGCGTACGACGGCGGCATCGGGAGCGCCGTGCTCGGCGCCATCGACGGCGGCAACGGCAGCGCGTGCGATGCGGGAAGCGGCGGCGGGAGCGAGGGCATGCGCGGCCTCGGCGACGACGCGACCGACGCCGGCGGCACCGAGGCGGACGGCGCGGACGGCGCGATCGAAGGTGCGGACCGCGGCGCCGACGGCGGAGGCGCGATCGATGGCCCCCGCGGCGCGATGGGCGCGTTGGACGCCATGCGCTTCGTCGCGGGCGCGATGCTGACCGGCGCCTTGCTGATCGGCGCCTTGCTCACCGGCGGCTTGCTCACCGGACCGCTCGGCGGCGATCGATCGCGCGTGAGATCGGCGAGCGCTTGCGCCATGTCGGGCGGCAGCCCGTGCGCGGTGGCGGCGTCGTCGTGACCGCTCGACGCGTCCGACGGCGCGGGCGCGCGAGCTTCGGCATGCGTGTCGTCGTGCGCGTGCGAGTCATCCGATGCGGGCGACGGCACGGGAAGAAGAGGCGCGACGAGCGCCGGCGGCGGATTCGCGGCGGGCGCGACGCCCGACATCGTCTTGCGGCTGGCGGAATTCGAACGAACGGCGGCGCCTGGTCGCGGGATACGCGGCCCCGTCTCGGCGCTCGGCTTCCGCCCTTCCGTTCCCACGACCGCTCCCATGAGAAAATTGTAGTGAGCACGAACCGCGCCGAAGCTCGGCCGCGGTTGCCTTCAGGATATCCCGTCCGCCAAGGGCTGTCGCCGTCCTCGGTCCCGGAGCCGTGGGCCCAAGAAGATCCAGCTCGACCTACGCGCGATCCGTTTCTGCCCGACTTGTCCTACACTGGCGGAAAGCGCCCGTGGACAAGGCCGAGCGTCGACAACAAATCCTCTCCAACGCTCGCGACGTGTTCGCGAAGCGCGGATACCACGCGGCAAAAATCGACGACATCGTGGCCGCGGCCGGCGTCGCGCGCGGCACGTTCTATCTCTACTTCGACGACAAGCGGGCGATCTTCGAGGAGATCGTGGACGGCACGTTCGCGCGCCTCGGCGCTGCGATCATGCGCGTCGACACCGAGGATCCCACGCGCGTCGCCGGTCAGATCGAGGAGAACATCCGCCGCATCGTGCACGCGCTCCTCGAGGATCCCGGCACCACGAAGATCCTCCTCTCCGATGCCGTCGGTCTCGACCCCGGCTTCGACAAGAAGCTCCTCTTCTTCTACGAGGAGGTCGGCAAGCTCCTCGAGGCTTCGCTCGTCGACGGTCAGGAGCGCGGCATCGTCGCCGCCGGTGATGCGCGCGTCTTCGCGATCATGACGCTCGGGGCCGTGAAGGAGATCATGTACCAGGTCGTGATGCGCGGCCTCGATTACCCCGAGGAGCGGATCGTCGCCGAGATCTTCCGCTTCCTCGCCGCCGGCTATCTGCGCGTCACGCCAGCTTAGCTGTCGCGCCTGTTGCGCCTGTCGCGCGGGGTGCGCGTGCCGCGCTCACGTCCGGAACGCGTTGACGAAGAACCACGCGGTCAGTCCCCACGCGAAGATCAGGACGAAGGCCCGCACGCGCTCGGGCTTCATCGTGCGCGCGACGGCGGCGCCGAACCATCCGCCGACGATCGCGCCGATCGCGACCGGGATGGCGACGTCGATCACGACCTTGTGCGCGACGAAGAACGCGATGTTTGCGGCGCCGTTGATGAGCATGCCGAGGAGCGTCTTCAGACCGTTCATCGCGTGGAGATGGGTCATGCCCATCAGCGTGAACGTCGCGAGCATGAGGATGCCCATGCCGCCTCCGAAGTAGCCGCCGTACGTCGAGATCAGGAACTGCACGAGCGCCGCGGCCGCGAGCGGCAAGTGTCCGCCTCGCCGTAGCTTCGCCGCGCGTGGTCCGAGCGTGAACACCGCAGACGCCGCGAGCATGAGCAGCGGAAGGATCCGCGTGAACGTCAGGTCGGAGGTCGAGAGGAGCAGCACCGCGCCGACCGTGCCGCCGATTGCGCTCGCGACCGAGAAGACGATGAGCGTCTTCCGATCACGCGGCAGGTCCTGGCGATACGCGATGGTGCTCGAGACGCCCGCGGGCCACAGCGCGACCGCGGTGGTGGCATTGGCGGCGACCGGCGGAACGCCCACCAGCAGCATCGACGGGAAGACGAGGAAGCTGCCGCCGCCGGCGACGGAGTTGATCGCGCCGCCGACCGTGCCGGCCGCAAAGAGGAGCGCTGAGGTCGCGAGCGATATCAATCGCCGCAAGTAGAGCAGAAACGCGACACCTCAGTGGTCCGAGTGCCCTTCGGGCCGTCGGCCGGCTACGCCGGACCTCAGTGCTCCCAGTGCCATTTCTCGGAGGGGACGGTGCGGCGGAAGCCGTAGGAGTGGCCGTGGTTGACGAGGTACGAGTACACGCCGCCGGCAGAGGTATTGAGATCGAGCGCGTGGCCGCTCTGATGGTTCGAGTAGCCGGGCACTGCGGCCAGGTTGCCGCCGTTGCACTTCTTCGAGAGGTAGCAGTGGTAGAGGTACCGCTGCTGCGCCATCGAGCGGAAGCCGCTGACGACGTACATGCTGACGCCGACCTTGCGCGCCGCCTTCCGCATGCGGAGGTACGCGCGCGCGGTGTTCACCTCGACGTACTTGCCGTCGATGGTGGTGACGCAGATGTTCATCTTGTGGCCGCTGCGGTACCCGCTCACGCGATGACACGACTGGGTCTGGTTCAGAGAGTCGGGGTCAACAGTCGTCACCGCTGCGCTCGGGTCACGCAGCGCGAGCTCCTCGGGATCGAGGAACGGCGTCGCGTCCTCGGCGGGCGTCGTGATGGTGAGCTCGCTCTCCGCCGCGACGTCGGTCGTTCCATCCGCGAGATCGGCAGCGGCGGAGCCGTCATCGGCCGCCGCCGCGGGTCCTGCGGCTTCGCCGGCGGAGACCTCCTGAGGAGTGATGTCGTCCGCGGCGGGCGCGGTGTCGGTTGTGGTCCCGTCGGAGGACGCACAACCCGCGAGCCCAAGGCTCATGACGGAGACGACGGCGAACAGACGAGCGAGGGGAAGGAGGTCTTTGCGATGCATGACGATGCGCTCGCTACAGCACGAGCCTTGCCAACGTTCGCGCGCTCACGCCGTCTCGCAAATCATGATCGCTCGCACACGGTGGGCGCGACGTCTCGCGAGCTTCTCCGCGAGAGCGCGCGAGCTTCGTCGTGGTTGTTCGCGAGGTGGCGAACAGCACGAGAGCCCATGATTTCAGGCATTGCGCAGCACTTCGCGCGCTTCGCGCAAGTCAGCGTGCGACGGCGCGCGACGCGCCGCCACGCAGCTTGATCCAGAGCGTGCCGCGGCGCGCGGGCTCCCACGTCCAGCCCTCACTCGCACGATCGAGAGCCTCGAGCGCGGTGAGCGACGCATAGCGAACGAGCGCCGCCTTCGTCCCGGCGTCGTCCTCGCGCACGACGTCCGTCGGCTGGGCAGTCGCCATCGATTCGAGCACGAAGCCGCTCGTGAAGACGGTCCCGCTCGCCACGCGCAGCGAGCCGTCGGGGCCGCGCTCGATGCTCGTCCCGTCCCACATCTCGAATCGGCGCGGACGGCCCGGGGCGATGCGCACCCAGAGGAGCCCCGCGTCGCGAACGAAGGAGTCGACAGCGAGATCGTCGGCGGGCGCCAGCGTGTCGATGGTGGGCCGCAGCATCGGAACGATGGCGCCGTCGCGCAGGACGAGTGGCAGCTTGTCGACCGGTGCATCGATGGCGATCGGCGCGTGCCCGTCGGACGCGTACGGCGTCGCGTCCCACCAGTCGATCCACGAGCCCGCGGGTGCGACGACGCTGCGCGTCCGTTCGCCGCGCGTCACGACGGGCGCAACGAGGAGGTCGTCGCCGAAGAGATAGACGTCGGACGGATGGAGCCCCATCTCGGGATACGCGAGGCCGAGCGGCCTCAGGATCGGTCGACCGTCGACGGCAATGCGCTGCGCGTACGTCCACTCGTACGGGAAGAGCCGCATGTGGAGCCGCGCATACGTGCGGTATACATCCACCGTCGCGTCGCTGCGGCCGTTCTCGGGCGTGAAGACCCACGGCGGCTGCGAGGAGCCGTCGCCGACCTGCATCACGGTGGAGAGCGCGCTCTGCTCGGTCCAGCGAACGAAGAGCTCCTCGTCGGGCGGGCTGTGACGGTAGCCGCCCGTGTCGGCGCCGAAGAACGGGAAGCCGGAGACGCCGAGCGAGAGCGCCATCACGACTGTCGCCGGCAGTCCGCCGACGCCCGTCACTTCTTTGCCGTCGCGCGGCGTGAAGCGCTCGCGATGATGCGTGAACGAGGCGTCCATGTCGCCCGGCCAGATGATGCAGCCGGTGCGTTGCTCGCCCCAGTGCGCCGCGCGGCACAAGAGGAAGCGCTCGCCGCTGAACGCGTCCGCGTACGCTCGGTGATAGAGGCCCGAGTAGCGATGATGCATGGTGCGCTCGTCGGAGCCGTCGCCGAAGCGCCATGCGTTGCGCACGAGACCGAGCGCCGGCACGACGTCCTCGCCGTAATCGAGCTTGAAGCCGTCGATGCCCGCGCTCGTGTAGCGCAAGACGAGGTCGCGCCAGAACGCGAAGGCCGACGGGTTCGAGAAGTCGAGCGGCAGCCCCCAAGGGTTGAGCGGGATACCGTTCTTGGGCGGGAAGAATCCGTTCGCCGTC
>JAXDMI010000098.1:0-2677 GCA_034666145.1 Myxococcales bacterium
GACGACGACGACGGCACCGACTCGAACCGCGAGCAACTCGCCCTCGTGAGCGCGGTGAAGTTCGGCGTGTGCAAGTACGAGATCACGCTGCCGGAGCTCGACGGCGGACGCGGCATCCGACTCACGGGCGAGATGAAGGTCGGTCGCGTCCAGTTTCCCAGCGAGGGCGGGAGCGCCGGGCAGTCCAACGCTCGCGAGCAGCTGCTGCCGCACGAGCAGGTCCTGCGACGCACCGCGGTCGGGTGGCTTCTCTTCGGGCTCGGCTGGACGGCGCCGAACCTCGTCGTCCTTGCGTGCATCGGCTGGGCGCTCCGCCGCCGACGTTGAAGCTCGGCGCCGCTCACTCCACGGAGTCGTCGAGCGGCAGGATCGGCTTGTGCTCCGGGCGCTCCTTTCGCAGGGGATCCTCGTCGAAGAGCTCGTCCGGCCGGCGCAGATCGCGATCCTGCTCGATCGCCGGCGCGACGAGGAAGCGCTCGAACGGCGTGCGCTGCGTGATCGATCGACCCGCGGCATGCACCGTCCAACGGATGTCGAACGGAGGCAAGGCGTCGTCCTTCTGGAGCTGGATCGGCACCGGGAAATACAGGTCGATCACGCGCGTCGACCGCGGCGGGACGATCACGCTGCTCGACCCCGCGTCGTTTCGAGTCGTCGCGTAGACGTCGCTCCGCTCGCGGTTGTTCGTGAGCGTGAGGCGCTGCTCCGACGGGTCCACGGTCCACGTCTCGTCGGCTCGGTTCGATACCGCGAGCGCGACGTGGATTTTGCGTGAACGCGTCTCTTGCATCCCGGGCGTGCTCGACTCGGCCACGCCGAGCATCGCGATTCGAACCTCACCGCGCGGCGCGTCCGGCGGCATCGCATAGACGGCGGCCGATGAGCCCTCGAGCTCCGCGCTCGTCGTGGTGACCGGCGCGTACCCGTAGCGCGTCGGCGTGCATGCCGTGAGCGCGAGCGCGGCGACGACAGCAGCTGTGCAGCGGTTGCGTTCCATGGCGTCGTACCTCGCTGCCGCAAGGTGCATACGCCATGCCCCGCGAACGTCAGACGCTTCGATGGAGCTCGAGGAGCGGACCGCGTCTCTGCGCGTGCGTGCCGGCCGCGCGTTCAGCGATGACCGCCGCGATGCCCTCCGCCGCCGCGATAGACGCGCGGCGCGGCGATGCGCGAGTGCACGAACGCGTGTGGAGCCGGCGCGTAGAGGCCGCCTCGATGCCAAACGCGCGGCGGTCCCCATGCATGATGGACCCACGGTCCGACGTAGTAGCGACCATGTCCCCACGGGGAGCCGTACCAAGTCCATCCGTACGCCGGCGTATACAGGTAGACGTACGGTTGCTCCTGCACGGCCACGGTGGTCGCGCCTTCGGGCACCCAGATCCAGCCGTACGTATCGGTGTAAACCCACTGACCTTGCGCGGGCACCGCCGGTGCGGGCGGCGCGACGAACACCGGCGCCTGCGTTTGCGTTTGCGTCGCTGCGGGCGCGGCTTCGGTCGAAACCTGCGGTTGCGCCGTGGTCGCGGGCTCTGCCGTCGTCGCGGGTTGCGCCGTCGCGGGTTGTGCCGTCGCGGGCGTGGCGGGCTGCGGTTGCTGCGCCTCGGGGATCATCGTTCCCTGCGCGAGCGCCGTCGAGCCTGCGCCGAGCGCGACCATGAATGCGAGCGCCGCCAAGACTCTCGTTGCTCTCACGATGCGACCTCCTTCGCCATCCATGATTGTAGCACCGGGCCCACGCGAGCAAGCTCGGCCAGCGATCGATCGCCCTTCACAGTTGCGTCGTCAAGGGCCTCCGACGCAGCGTGACCAGTACGACGATCCCGTTGGGCCCTGGTACGTGCTGCCGTACGTGAAGTCGACCTTCCACTCCGGGTTCGACGTGAACATCGTCACCGAGTAGTCGCCGAAGACTCCCGCCGAAGCAGGTCCGTGCTTCGTCTCGTCGACGATGCTCGAGAGCTCCTTCACACCGGGGAGACGCATCGCGCGACCGCCGAGGACGAGCGCCTTGCAGCGTGCGTCTGCGGCCGCGAGCGTCCCCTCGGTCTGGGGCGGCGACCTCTCCCAGACGAGACCGGTCGTGGGATCGGTCACGGTGTCGACGGTGATCGTGTACTGCTTCGCGACGGGAGCGCCCAGCGGGGGTCCTCCGCGAACGCAGCGCGCCGCGCACGTCGAGCTCGTCTGCATCGCGCTGACCGTCGCGATGTTCAGCGCGAACGCCGACATGGTCGATTGCGGATCACGCGACGCCGTCCAGAAGCACTGCGCGCCCGGAACGTCGGAGAACGCGGAGCCCGCCACCGAGCTGCCGTCGAAGGTCGGCTGGAACGACATGATGCTGATCGCCTCGATGCGCGTCGGCAGTCGCCAGTCCGCCTGACCGTCGTAGACGAGCGCGTCGCAATAGGCAGTCGCGCCGTCGAAGTCGAGCATCGTCGTCGGCACGGTGTCCTGCCAGCCGAGCCCCGTGACGTTGTCGAGGATGATCGCGCCGTCGGCGCCCGCGTTCATCGCCGTGTAGCTCGAGGTCGGGGGCGCATCGGCAGGGAGTGGCCAGCTCGCCCATCGCGGGTCGCCGTTCCCCTTGCCGCCGCCGCCCGCCGCATCGTTGCCCGCGCCGCCGTCGGTCGACGGGTTGGTGCTCGTCCCGCCTTCACCGTCGCCGTTGCCG
>JAXDMI010000099.1:0-3392 GCA_034666145.1 Myxococcales bacterium
TCCTCGGTTACGGCGGCGTCGCGGTAGACCATCGGGCTAGAGGTGTCCCGGCCGCGTGCCGTACACGACGAGGCCGAGCACGAGGAGGCTCCCGACGACGATCGCGCTCACGATGATCGCCACCTTCGCGCCGTGGGAGAGCCGGATGTCTTCGGGCGTGCGGGCAAGGACCGAGCTCGGCGGCAGCGTGGGGCGCGTCGCAAGGTGAAGCGTCAGGATGTTCGGGATCGGGATCGGGATCGGAGTCGCGACGGGTGCCTCACTGCGGTCGGTCGTTTCTGCGACCTCCTGCGCGCGTGCGGTGCCGGGCAGCTGCATGACGAGCGCGAGCAGAACGGCGGCGACGACCGAGGAGCGAAAATTCACGAGACGCAGAGTAAACTGACGCCCCGGGGGTCGCCAAACTACCGATACGCAGAGGTTTCGCCGATGAAGAAGACGTACAAAGGCAGCTGTCATTGTGGCGCGGTGCGGTTCGAGGCCGACATCGATCTCAGCGCCGGCACGAACAAGTGCAACTGCACGATCTGCACGAAGACGCGCAACTGGAACGCGATCATCAAGCCCGACGCGTTTCGTGCGCTGTCCGGCGAAGATGCCGTGAGCGACTACCAGTTCGGCTCAGGGGTCGGCCATCACCTGTTCTGCCGAACCTGCGGCGTGCGCACGTTCGCGCGCGGCCACCTCGAGCAGATCGGCGGCGACTACGTGGCGGTGCAGATCGGCTCGCTGGACGACGTCGACCCGCGCGAGCTGGCCACCGCGCCGATCCGCTACGCGAACGGCCGAAACAACGATTGGGGCCACGCGCCGGAAGAGACGCGTCACCTCTGAGGACCGTCGTCACATATCCAGAACCGGCGGCATCGGGCCGACGAAGTCCATCTTGCCGAGGTTCACGCCGTTGTGGCGGAGGATGGCGTACGCGTGGATGAGGTGGAAATAGAAGTTCGGCTGCGCCCAGTGAACGAGGTAATCCGCGCCTAGCGCGCCCTTGTTGCCGCCCGGGAGGAACGGCAATGGCACCTTGCGCGTATCGGCGCCCTCGAAGTCCTTCTCGCTGAGCGAGTCGAGGAACGTCGTGGCCTTCACGATGCGCGCACGCATCTCGTCGAAGGTCTTCTCGTCGTCGGCGTGCTTCGGCGCCTCCTTGCCGGTCATTCGTGCCGCCGCGAGCTTCGCCGAGTCGCACGCGGACTGGACCTGCCGCACGAGCGGATACTGATCCAACGCGAGGCGCGCCACGGTCAGCGCGTCCGGCTCCGTCTTCTTCGCCTTCGCATGCTCCGCGCCCATGACGAGCCAGCGATCGAGGTTGAGGAGCATCGTCTTCATCTCGGCGATGAACGGATAGAGGTTGGCCATGGCTGCGTCCGATGCTCGAGAGGGTGAAAGGGTTGCGGGAAGCGTCGCTCGCGACGCGGCGCATCACGTCGGAGGCGGAACGGCGTCTCGCTCGCTCTCGGGAACCCACCCGTGCTTGCGTAGGAAGACGCGGACCTTGGCGTACCACTCCTGCGCCTCGATCGGCGTGACACGCTCATCCGGCATGAAAATAGGCGTTTCCGGCGCGCGACGCACGAAGGCGAGGCGCACGCGCTCGGTCGCGGTGCCTCCTCGTCCGCCCGCCTTCGTCTCGCGATCGAGCGTGACGTCGAGGAGATCCGCGAGCGCGATACGCGACGGTGCACCACGCTGTCGCTCACGCGTCACTGCGAGCGAGCCGTCGTCATCGATGCGCAGCACGAAGCGCCCTTCGTGCATCTTCCTGCGAACGAGCATGACGACGAGCGCGAGCCCCAGCGGCGCGAGCGCCGCCATCGGCGAGACGTACTTGGCGAGCAGCCCCGCCGAGGCAGCAGTCAACAGGAAGGGCGCCATCGCGGAGCCTCCCCCGTCGCCGCTGTCCCCCGGAGCAGGTGCCGGATCGATCACGAGCTCTCGCGGCGGACCGCTCGCGTCGACCGCAGCCATGAACCCGAGTGTAGCGCGAGGGCCATCGTCATGGCCGCTCTCCCGCGATGTTCCGGTCGAGGAAGCTGCGAATCAACGGGACCATCTCGTCGGCCTTGTCCTCGAGCGCGAAGTGGCCGGTGTCGAGCAGATGGAGCTCGGCGTTCGGGAGATCGCGCTTGTAGGGATGCGCGCCGTCGACCGGGAAGATCTTGTCGTTCTTGCCCCAAACGATGAGCGTCGGCGGCTGGTTCTTCCTGAAGTAGGCCTGGATGGCCGGGTAGAGAGGGAGATTGGTCCGGTAGTCGTAGAAGAGGTCGAGCTGGATGTCGGCATTGCCCGGGCGATCGAGCAGCGCCTGATCCTGGACCCAGTTGTCCGGCGAGATACGGGTGACGTCAGCGACGCCGTCGGTGTACTGGAAGCGCGTCGTCGCCAGCGAGACGAGCCGGTCGAGCGCGTGGCGATGCTCATCGGAGCCGTCGCTCCAGTACAGCTTGAACGGGTCCCAGAACTCCTTGAGCCCCTCCTCGTACGCGTTCCCGTTCTGGACGATGAGCCCCGAGATCCGCTCGGGACGTTTCAGCGCCAGCCGCCAGCCGACGGGCGCTCCGTAGTCCATGACGTACATCGCGTACTTGTTCACGCCGTTCCGGTCGAGCAAGCCGTCGATGAGCTCGGCGAAGCGATCGAACGTGTACGCGAACTTCGTGCGGTCCGGCATGTCGCTCTGTCCGTAGCCGGGGTAGTCCGGCGCAATGACGTGATAGCGATCGGCCAGCGCAGAGATCAGGTTTCGAAACATGTGCGACGACGTCGGGAACCCATGGAGGAGGAGCACGACCGGCGCGTCCTCCGGTCCGGCTTCGCGATAGAAGATCTTCACGCCGCCGATGTTCATGGTCCGATGATGCGTGACGGGTATGCCGTTCGCGCCGAACTGTGACGCAGCCGTTCGGTCGCTGCCTGAAGGCGATGTAACTGACGTAGACATGGTTCCTCCTCCGCGGGTGGTCGTTCTGCCGGTGTTGAAAGCCGACGCCGATGCGTCAGAGATCGAGCACGACGTCACCCTCTGCGTGTGAGCAGCAGATGAGGACGTTGCCTTCCGACGGCGGATCGAGCGGCTCGGGATCGTACCGAACGGAGCCTGACAACAGGCCGCTCTCGCATGAGTGGCAGACGCCGGTCCGACACGACCAGCGCACCGGTACGTCGCTCGCCTCTGCGAGGTCGAGCAGGCTTCGGTACTTCGGCGATCCAGCGCGTACGGAGATACCGCTACGCGCGAACGAGACCACCGGCCCGGTCCCACGCTCGAGCGTCGCGTCGGCAGGAGCGCGCGGAGCACGCACGCCCGTCGTCGCGGCGATCCCCGGCGTCAGCGACTCGGCACCGCCGAAGAGCTCGGAGTGGATCCGATCGCGCGCGACGCCCCA
>JAXDMI010000100.1:0-3909 GCA_034666145.1 Myxococcales bacterium
ACGCACGGAAGCGCCGACGAACGCGAGCGTGCTGCTGAAGGTGCGATCGGGGTAGCCCGCCACGCTGAACATCACCTTCGCGCCCGGCACCGCCGCTGCGATGCTGCCCTCGGGGATGGTGAGCTCGAGGCGCAGGGCGGAGAGGTCGACGAGGGTGACGACCTTCGAGTCCTGGTGCACGAACTCGCCGACGTCGACGTAACGCTCCGCCACGACGCCTGCGAACGGTGCGCGGATGACGCCGTCGCCGACGTTCTGGGCCGCGAGGTTGGAGCGCGCCTGCGCGGCGTGAACGGCGAGCGCGCTCGTCTTGCACTGGCCGTCCATGCGGTCGAGCACGGCGCGACCGAGCGCACCGGAGGCGACGAGCGCGCGCGTGCGGTCGCACTCGGTCTTGGCGTTGTCGGCGCTGGCCGCGGCGGTGTCGGCCTGGGCCCTCGCCTCGGCGGCGGAGAGCGCAGCGGCGCGCACGTCGAGCTGCGCGAGCACGTCCCCGGCCTTCACCTGCGAGCCGCGCTCGACGAGCGTGGCCGTGACGCGGCCGTTGGCATTGGCGGCGAGATCCGTCTCGCGGCCGCTCTTCAGCTGTCCCGTCACCGAGAGGTAGCGGGGGACGGGACGCGACGTCACGGCCGCGGTCTGGACGCGGACGTCGGACGCTGCGCTGGACGCCGCGCCGCCCGTCGCCATTGCCGTCGAGGTCGCGGCCGACGAGGGCTTCGAGCAGCCGGAGAGGACGAGTGACGCTCCCGCTATGGCGGCAAATGCCAGTGCGAGAAACGAGGCGGGCGGGACGGACATCTTCACAAAGGCCTCACACGGCGAAGGGGCACGGGCAGGAGGATGGCGCAATGCAACTTCCTGTTGCGATGCCCAAGGTAGCCGCGACGTTCTGCCAACGCTACGAATTGTTGCGATGCGGGAGAATTACCGGCCTTTTCCCGAGGGATCGACTATGCTGGAACGCATGCGAGCAGTGGTAGCCCCGCAGGTTCGTGGAGAGCGCCTCGTCGAGAAGGTCATCGACGCGGCTCTCGAAGAGCTCGCCGCGAAGGGCTTCTCCGCGATGTCGATCGAGGAGGTCGCCGACCGCGCCGGCGTCGCCAAGACCACCATCTATCGGCGCTGGCCCACCAAGGCCGACCTGGTGCTCGCCGCGATGCACAGCATCGCCGACGACTTCATCATGTCCGGTGACACCGGCTCGATCCGCGGCGATCTCATCGCCATGTTGAAGGGCTTCCGCGATTTCGCGACGACGGCCCGCGGCGCGAGCCTCATCCGCATGATGCAGATCGAGGACGTGTGCGCAGAGGTCACGAAGCTGGCGCTCCGCATCCGCAAGGAGAAGGAGATGATCCCGCAGGAGATCGTCACGCGCGCGATCCGTCGCGGCGAGCTTCCGCGCGGTACCGACGCGCATCTCATCGTCGACACGCTCTTCGCCGCCGTGCAGAACATGCTCTTGTTCCAGCACCAGAAGTGCGACGACCGGAAGGTCGCGCAGCTCGTCGATCTCGTCCTGAACGGCGCCACCCATGGCGGCGCCCGTCAGCTCCGTCGCGCGAAGTGACTCGCTAGCGGGCTGCCGACGAGATCGGCGCTGCCTTCACCGGCATCGGGACGTCGTGGGGCTGCGTGGTGCCGTCACCGAGCTGACCGAACGTGTTCGCGCCCCAGCAGCGCACCGCGCCGTCGTCGAGGAGGCGCGCGCATCCGCTGTCGCCGCCGAGCGATAGCTCCTGGACGCCGACGAGCCCCGGTATCGGCGCGGGCGACGAGCTCTCTTGCGACGTTCCGTTCACGAGCTGGTGCGCGCGGTTGTCGCCCCAGCACGCGACGGTGTTGTTGCGGAGGCGCGCGCAGGTGTACGTCGCGCCGGCGCGGACCTCGACGGCGGCCGGCATGTGCACGAGCGCGGGCGTGCGCGCGTCGTTGTGCGTGCCGTCGCCGAGCTGGCCGTGATCGTTCGCGCCCCAACATTGCACGTCGCCGTTGTCGAGCACGACGCACGCATGCTTGGCGCCCGCGGTGATGCCGGCGACGGTGGCCCGGGCGAGGATCGGCTGATGCGCGGCGCTCTGGCCGCGATCGTCGGAGCCGACGCAGCGCACCGTCTTGACGTCGCGCTCGGAAAAAGCGGCACATGCGAAGCCTTCGCCGCCGACGGCGATCTTCGTCGCGACGCCGCGGAAGCCGTCGGGCTCCACTGCATCGACCACGCCGTCGCCCCAGCAGCGAACCCCGTCGGCGGTGAGCGCGCACGATCGATCGCCGCCGGCCGCGACGGCCGTGACGCCGGCGAGCGGTGCACCCTTCGCGCCGCTCGCGACGACGGGCACGGTGGGCGCGCTCAATGCGCTCGTGAGTCCGGTGCCGAGCTGGCCGCGCGTGCCGTCGCCCCAACAGCGAACGCCGCCGGCGGAGAGCGCGCACGTGTGACGCGCGCCGACGGCGAGGTCGTCGACCTTCCCGGGGCTCACGACCGGCGCGGGGAGCGCACGCGTGGCGGTGGAGCGATCGCCGAGCTGTCCGGCGTCGTTCCGACCCCAGCACTCGAGCTCGCCGTTCTTCTGCAGACTGCACGCATGTGACGCGCCCATCCAGATGCGGACGCGCGGCGGCGGCTTGTGCTTCTTGCAGCCGGGAAGGACCGCTGACGCGAGCGCCATCGCGATCGGCAAGAAGGCGAACGAGCGCCGGCGCGAGGAAGACGTCAATGCGCTCCGGGCGGCAGGATGGCGGGCGCCGCCGCGAGCACCGCCGACATCACCACCTTGGCGACGTGCACGAAGATGACGATGCCGAGCACGTCGACGAGGCTCGCGATGAACGGCGTCGAGCTGGTGGCGGGGTCCATGCCGATGCGCTTGAGCAGGATGGGCAACATCGCGCCGACCGTGCAGCCCGTCATGACGATGCCGACGAGCGTGATGGCGACGGTGAGCGCGAAGTCGGCATGCTGCTCCGGGTACATGAGCACGCGCAAGAAGCCGACGCCTGCGAGGCCGAGACCGAGGACGAGCCCCATCCCTGCCTCGCGCACGAGGATGCGCCACCAATCGCGCAGCTTGATCTCGCCGACCGCCATGCCGCGGATGACGAGCGTCGACGACTGGGAGCCCGAGTTGCCGCCCGCGGAGATGAGGAGCGGGACGTAGTACGCGGCGCCGTGAATCGCCTCGAAAACAGGGTCGTAGTGACGAAGCGCGGTCTGCGTGAAGAACTCGCCGAAGAAGAGGACGAAGAGCCAGACGCCGCGCTTCTTGATGAACGTGAGGAAGCTGGTGCGAAAATACGGCATGTCGAGCGGCTCGATGCCGCCGAGCTTCTGCACGTCTTCCGTCTGCTCGAGGGTGAGGACGTCGATGATGTCGTCGATGGTGATGACCCCGAGGATCTTCCCGTTGTCGTCGACCACGGGCATGACGTTGAGGTCGTACTTCGCCATCTTGCGGGCGACCTCTTCCTGATCGACGTCGGGTCGCACGCTGATCACGTTGTGGCGGAGGATCTCCGCGAGGGGGCCGTACGACTTCGCGAGGAGCAGATCGCGGAGCGATGCGATTCCGATCAGCTTGTCGCCGGGCTCGATGGCATAGACGTTGTAGACGTTCTCCTTGTGGTTCTCGGCATGCGCGCGCACCGCCTCGACGGCGGCGGCCACCGTGACCTCGGGAGCGACGTGCACGTACGACGTGGTCATGAGGTGACCGGCGCTCGTCGGCGGCCACTTCTCGATCTCGCGAACGTCCTCGGCGCCCTCGGGATCGATCTCCTCGAGGTGATCGAGGATGGCGTCGCCCATGGCCTCGGGCAGCACGCTGAAGAGGTCGGCGCGATCGTCGGGCGCCATCTCGCTCGCGATCTGCGCCACGCTCTCGGGCGGCATCAGCTCGGCGATCTCTT
>JAXDMI010000101.1:0-7719 GCA_034666145.1 Myxococcales bacterium
CGTCACGGGCTGCCAGCTCTTCGCGCCGCCGTCGCCGACGGTCGCGACGAATTGATCGCCCGTGTGAGACTCGAAGGTGTCCGGGTCGGAGTAGGAATACGAGCTGCCGCCGATCCTGACGTCCGAAGCCGAGCTCCCCCACACCGCATGGATCGACGAGGAGCCGAAGTCGATTTGCGCAGGTAGGAGCGTCCACATGGCGGCGCTCGCAGGACCGCCACCGACGCCGGAGCCGTGGAGAATCGCGCTGTTTCCGCTGACCACGTAGATGTCGCCGGGGCCGCTGCCCCAGACGGCATTGAAGGTATTCGTCATCCCCGAATTCGACGGTGACCACGCGGTGCCGTCGTAGTGCACGATCGTTCCGCCCGAGCCGACCGCCCAGACATCGTCCTTGCCGCTGCCCCACACCGCCGTGAGGACGTAGAACGGGCTCACGGTCGTGGGCACGATGCACCACGCCACGTCTGCACACGAGACGACCTTCGTCGTGCAGCTCGGATCCGCGGCGTCGCAACCGGCATCGGCCGATGGTGCGCTGTCGGTCGGGGCGATCGCGTCGTTTCCGCCTCCGTCGAGGAGGGTCTGTGGGTCGCCGGTGACGTTACCCGGGACGGCGTCGTTGACGGCGCAGCTCACGGCCAGAGCTGCGAGCGCAGCGCTCGAGAGCGCGATCGCGAGGGCACCGCGGGCTAGAGTGCGCCTCATTTGGCGAGCGGTCCCGCGTCGCATTCGACCATGAGACATCTGCCTTCCACGCACGGCTGACCTCCGACGAAGTCGCACGTGACTCCGCAGGATCCGCAGCTCGTCGGATCGTTCGCGAGATTCACCTCGCAGCCGTTGCTCGGATTGCCGTCGCAATCGGCAAAGCCGTCGGCGCAATGGGTAGTACAGACGCCTTTTCGACACTCCGCTTGCTCGTTGTCGCTGGCGGCGCAGCCCAAGCCGCAGGCTCCGCAGTTCGCAGGGTCGGAGAGCAGGTCGGCGCACTTGTCCGGGCAGCTTGCCTTACCGGATGCTTCACACGGAGCGAGGCATTGGGGACCGTTGCCGTCGTCACGGCATTCCTGACCTGGCGCACATGCATTCCCGCAGGCCCCGCAGTTCTTCGGGTCCGTCGTGACGTCCACTTCGCAGCCGTTCGAGCTGCAGCCAAGCGCCAAGTCGTTGTCGCAATCAGCAGTATTCGCGACGCACTTGAGCTTTCCGCACGTTCCAGCGCCGCATCCGTAATGCGTATTGGTCGGCTTTGGCGCGCAAGCGCCCGCGAAGGACTGCGGGCAGGTCTTGCCGCATCCGCCGCAGTTCTGGTCGCTCGCGGAGAGGTCGATGCAAACGTCCGGGCGCAAGGCGGAGCAGTTGGGGCAATACGACTTCCCGTCGGGGCAGCCGCACATGCCTTGGACGCACGGCTGCCCGGGCGCGCAGGCGTGACCGCAGGCGCCGCAATTCTGCGGGTCGTCGGACACCGGCGTCTCGCAGCCGTCGTCGACGAGGCCGTTGCAGTTCTTGTAAACGAGGATCGAACAGGTGGATTTCGAGCTCTGGCACTCCAACACGCACGCGCCGGCGACGCAGCGCGAGGTCATGTTGAGGAGGTCGTAATCCGGACAGGCGTTGCCGCAGCTGCCGCAATTCGCCTTGTCGTTCATCAGGTTCGTGCCGCACCGAACCGACGAGGTCGCCCCGCAAGTGGCGTACGGAGATGGACACTCCGTTCCTTCGCAGAGGAGGAGAGAGGCGTCCGTCGTCGCCTTGACCTCACCACCGTCGGCGGCATCGGGAGGGGGCTCGAAGGACGGCACGCCCGCCTCGACCCCCGCGTCATCGCGATAGAGACCGACGTTACCGGTCTGGGCGCAGGCGCTGACGACCATCAGGGCGAGGGAGCACAGCGCGACCGCATGAATGGGACGAGCCATCATCGCGCGCCAGCACGCTCGACGGATTCGCGGAGAGGACTCTCGGGGAATGCGCGGCGGAACTCCGCTTTGCCGAGCTCCGCATCGCTGCTGCGCCCCATCGCCACGAGGACATGCACGCGAAGACTTTCGCGCTCCTCCGCGAGCTGACCCGCGGCGAAGCGCGCTCGATGTTCTTCGATCGCGGCGAGCGCCACGTCATGGTGCTTCTCGCGCAATCCGCGTCGCGCAACGTCGAGGATGCTTCGCTCCTCGCAGATGGTACAGGGGCCCTCGCTGTCGTCGGCCGACCGACGCGAACGTTCGCGCGGCGCGCGTGGAGGCGATGAGACCTCGCTCACCGACGGGAGAGCGCCGACCGAGATCGATGCGGGAGTCTCGAGGGGAGAGGGCTCCGCGCTGGAGGTGCGTTGGCTCTCCGCGGCACGCGGAGCACGCTGCGGCAACGCGTCGGGGCTGGCGACGACACGCGGAGCTGCGGCGTCGGTCTTGGTGACCGCGCTCCACAGGAGCGTGGAAGCGCCGAGGAGGCACGCCGCCATCGACAGCTGCGCCATGAGCTTCGTCGGCCTGAAGCCGAGACGCGGCGGCGAGGTTGCCGGAGCGCTCGCGCCTCCGCCACCGTTCGGATCGCGCGGGCTCATGTCGATCGAGCGCTCCAAGCGCGACCAGACACGCGCCTTCGCGGCGGAGCTCGTCGGGTGCGCGCGGCGTTCCTTCGCGAGGAGCGACGCCAGATCTTCGTCCGCCGGCGAGGATGCACGTGAGGGATCGACGCTGCTCACGCTGAACCTCCCTGGCCGCCGTCGACCTCCTCGAGGCTCCTCCGGAAATCCGCGCGGGCGAGTCGCAGGCGCGAGTATGCGGTATTGAGCGGAATCCCGAGTACGTCCGCGATTTCAGGCATCGTGTATTCCTCGAGATCGTGCATGACCAAAACGGCACGCTTCTCGTCAGAGAGAGTTTCGAGCGCCTGGAGGACAATCCAGCGCGCTTCGAGATCGAGAGGGTCGACATGCGCGTGGTCGTCGAGCGCGTGCTCGTCGAGGACCTCGCGCTGGTAGCGCGGTCTGTGCCGGTAGTCCGAAGCGACGCGGAGCGTGATTCCGAAGAGCCAGGGCGGCAGCGGGCGCGAACGGTCGTAATCGTGCAGATGCCGATGGACGACGATGAAGACCTCGTGGGCGGAGTCTTCGAGATCACGTTCTCTCACGCCGAGGCGCCGGAGGCTCCGGCAGACGCGATCGAAGTGCTCTTCGAACAGGTGACGAAAGAAGCGAGCTTCCTCCGCCGGAGCCGAAGCGACGACTCCTTCCACACTTGGGTCTTGGAGCTGTCGCCCCGGTTCCGTCACCGAGCCCTCACACTTTGTTCAGAAGATCGTTTCGAACGACACCGAGCCGGTCAGGGTGCTCGTAGGCGTCTCCGCAACGGTATCGCCCTCGATCAAGAAACGAGAGCGAACGAGGGGAATTCCACTGCGGAGCTCGATGCGTAAGGCGAACGGCTGCGCTAGCGGGATTCGCGCGCCGACACGAAGGCCGAGCTCGGCTTGGAGGAAGCGTCGCGTCTCCGGTGCTCGCACGTTCGTTCCCGATCCCACGAGCGAGCCGACGGAGGCCGACGCGCAGCCGAGCGCCACGCCGTAGTGAACACACGGTGCGAGCGACACCACGCGCGAGGTCACGACGATGCCCGCGTCGCGCGCGCCCGATGCGACGCCGGGAAGCGTGGCGCTCGCCTCGACGGCCAAGCTCCACCGTCGTCGCCACATGGCCGCGTAGCCCACCAACGTTCCGGCACCGAGCCCCGGCCCCACGGTCTTGCCCGCGAGCACGCCTGCAAAGAGGGAGTGACGCACGCTCGGCGCGCGCCGTTCGTCGCCCGACGCCGGAGGCGCGGCAGGAAGCGGCCGCGCCGATGCCTCGGGCGCCGCACGCTCCGTGGTGCGCGGCAGACCGGGCAGCGTCGCATCGGTTGGCGCGGGCGCTTCGGCGTCGGTTTGCGCGCGCGCGCCGGCGGCCTCGCGGAACACGAGACTGACGGCGATGGCGGTCGCCAAGGAGAGCTCGCGGCACGCGTACGCGGGCGCACGAAAGGTTCGGCTGCGCCGCCGGCTGGAGGCATCGGCTCCACCGGTCGCGCCGCCGCCGGACACAGGCTCGTCGACGTCCAGACGCGCGCGAAGGCCGCCGCCTTCGATCACCTCGATGTGCACCTCGACCCGAGGCCCGTGCTCGAGCGACTGCGCGCTCTCGTCGCCTATCTGGCGAGCGACCTCGCTGCGGAACTCGGCCGCTGACGGGCACCCCTTCGCGCGCGGATCGACCGAGAAGTCAACGGGCGCTGCGTCGGCGTGTGCATTCTGCACGCATGCGAAGAAGAGCAGCGCCGCAGCTGCGAACGCGCCGAGCCGCTTCCCTCTCACCGCTCAGCGTCCACACCCCGGACTCGGGCACCGGCGGAGCTGCCAAGGGCCGTTGAGCTCGGTCGCCCGCCAGCCGCCCTCGGCGCCCACCGACACGACGGCCACGTGGAGATCGCTCGTCCCATTGCTCGACGCGTCCATCGGAAACGCGATCCACACGTCGCGCGCGACACCGTCCGAGCACACGCCGTCGAGCACCAGCGTCGACGGACCCGCGCTGTGCCAGCGCCCGCCTACGCCGCACAGGACGGACGCGCCGGGCTTTTCGGCGATCGCTTCGAGCGGCGTCCCCGTGCCGTGGCGGCCCACTTCGATCGCGCCCGACGCTGCGAGCGTGAACACCGCGCTGCTGTCACGGTTCGTCGTGAACGTGATGTCCCAATCGCCCACGAAACGCGCCGCGTGCTCGGTCGTCGTCGACGATGACGTGTCTTGCCGTTCCGTCTGACCACCGCATGCCGCCGCTGCGCTCGCGACCAGAAACCAGGCTGCCGCCTTCGTCTTCGTCATCCTCGCCATCCCTCCCCGCCATCCCTGCCACCGCGCGGACACGCTGTCGACAGGCCAGTCGACGAGCACGTGACGCTTCGCCCCCTCATGGGTCCGCGCGGCGGGACGCTGGCGATGCTCCTACCACGTGCAGGCTACCCCGGTGACGCGTCTTCACGTTGGTTCGGCAATCTTTCAGCCGCGGCGGATCGCGCTCGAAAAGGGCGCATGCATGAGGAATTTGCGTGCACGCTCCGCGACATCAGACGAGGGTCTCAGCCCTTCGCGACGCGCTTCGCGAGACGAGGAGCTCGAATCCATGAACCACGCGACCAGTCATCGCCGTGCAGCACTTCCTGCGACCATCGTCGCGGTCCTGCGGAACGTCCTCTTCCTCCTGGTGCTCGCGGCGCTCTCTGTGGCGCAAGGCTGCGGGGCTCCGGAGAGCGAGCAGGAGAGCGAGCAGTCGCATGAGGGCGTGGCCCGCGCCGCGCTCACGGGCACGATCACGGTGAACGCGGCGACGCGCTATCAGACGATGCAAGGCTGGGGCGTCGACGGTCAGCCGCGGAGCTGGGGGAACACCGGGACCAACTTCAAGTCGCAGGTGCTCGACCGCCTCATCGACGACATGGGGTCGAACCTGTTCCGCGTCGAGATCTACAAGGGCGCGTCGGACTGGGAGTCCACGAACGACGACTCCAATCCGAACAACTACAACTGGACCTATTACGACAATCTGTATTCGACGAATAAGGACTTCCAAGACTTCGTCGCCTATATTCGCTATCTGAACTCGAAAGGCATCACGAACAACATCGAAGTTGCCGCGCACGGGCTCGCGCCCACGTGGATGGCTGGAAGCCACAACGGTCTCGGTGGCGCGTGCGTGACGCAGGAGAGCGGCTGCACCGGCGTGCCCGCGAACGCCGCGGACGAGTGGGCCGAAGAGATCGTCTCGTTCATCGAGTGGTCGCACAACCGCCTGAGCCCGCCTCTGCAGTTCGGGTACATCGCGCCGTTCAACGAGACCGATCTCTGCACGACCGAAGGGATCTGCCTCGGGGGCGACTCCGCGGCCGTCGTGAGCCTCCTCTCGAAGATCGTGACGCGCATGAACGCGTTCCCGGACCTTGCGTCGGTGAAGCTCATCGCGCCCGAAGCGGCCAACGTCGGCTCCGACTCCCGCTCGCAGATCCTCGCGAACCCCACGGTCGCGCCGCGCATCGGCGCGCTCGCGTACCACATCTACTCGCCGGGCTCGGCGCCGGCGGAGAACACGTACAACACGGCAAACCCGCCGGAGTGGAACACCGAGTTCAACGGCTTCTCGGCGATCTGCGCGAACAGCATCGGGTGGGGCGAGGCGAAGACGCATGCGGATCTCCTGACGGCCGATCTCCAGGCGGGCAACACCGTCGAGCTCGTGTGGGCCGACGTCGACGCGTGGCACATCCATCAGGACAACTTCCAGACGTTCGGGCTGTTCTTCACCAGCTTCACGAGCGCGAGCCCGCCGGTCGCCAACAACAGCCGCTGCGGTATGGGCTCGCCGCCCACCGCGACGCAGCTCGACGGCGCGGTCTACAGCCCGAACGTCACCTACTACGTGACGAAGCAGTTCTCGAAGTTCGTCAAGCCGGGCGCGCAGCGCATCGACGTGAGCTCGAGCGACAGCGGGAACGGCTCGGCGGTCGGATTTCTCAACACCGACGGGAGCGTTATCGTTGCCGGTCGGAACAAGAGCACGACGGCGAACCAATCCGTCACCGTCAGCATCGCAGGCCTCTCGAACGCACCCACGTCGCTGACGCAGTACTACACGACGTCGAGCGCGAGCTTCGTCCAGGATCCCGCGAGCTACGCGCTGACCAACAACGCGGGGACGCTGACCTCCGGTCCCATCGTGATCCCCCCCGACTCCGTCTTCACGCTCGTCACCTCGAGCGTCAACCCGACGGTGACGCTCCAGACGCCCACGGCCGGACAGGTCTTCGCGAATGGGCCGTCGTCGGTTTCGTTCACGTCGTCGGCAACGGCCTCGAGCGGACGCACGATCACGCAGGTCGGCTATTATGAGGGATCGACGCTCCTCTGCACGGGCACCTCGGCGTCGAGCTACGGCTGCACGAGCACGATGGCCCGGGGCACGCATTCGACCGTCACGGCGAAGGCGACCGACAACACGACCGCGACCGGCACGTCCGCGCCGATCACGTTCTACGTCCAGAGCACACCGCCGACGGTCGGCATTACCGGGCCGGTTGCGTCCGGGACGTACACGGCGTCTGGCGGATCGGCGCTGACGTTCTCGGCGACCGCGACCGCCGCGAGCGGGCTCTCGATCGCGCGCGTCGACTTCGTCGAGGGTGGGACCGTGCTTTGCACGGCGACCGTCGCTCCGAGCTACTCGTGCACGTGGACGGTGCCGGCCAGCGGCGGCAATCACGTCGTCGTCGCGCGCGCGACGGACACCTCGAACAACCAGGCGAGCTCGTCGTCGATCACCGTCGCGGTCACGGGCCCCTCCGTGCTCCTCGGCGACACGACCGTCGAGTCCGCTGACGACACGACGAGCGCAGGGTTCGTCGATTCGTACCAATACACCGCGACCTCGAGCGGGGCGGTGACATCGCTCAACGCGTATCTGCCCACGACGAACGCGTCGACGAGCCTGCAGCTCGGGCTCTACACGGAGGGCGCGAACAAGCCCGGGACCTTGCTCGGCTCGTGCTCGGTCGGCACGGTCACGAATGGCGCCTGGAACGCATGCACGCTCGCAAGCGGCGTGAGCGTCATGGCGGGAACGAGCTACTGGATCGCCGCCATGACCACGGCAGGCAGCGAGACGCTGCGCGCGACGACGGCCACGGGCAC
>JAXDMI010000102.1:0-3715 GCA_034666145.1 Myxococcales bacterium
CAGGCCCGCACGACTATTTCGACGCCGCGCTCGTCGCCTGCAAGACGCTCACGGCGACGTGGTTCGCGAAGAAGAACAACATCGATCTCGAGCGTGTCGAGGGCCATGTCGAGCGTGACGATAGCGAGGAGCGGAAGGGCACCTATCGCCTGAAGGTGCGCCTCGCGTATCACGGCAACCTGACCGACGAGGAGCGCGCGCGGATCCACGCTGCGGTCGCGCATTGCCCGATCCACAGGCTCATGACGACGACCGACGTCGTCATCGAGACCGCGCCGCTCTAGTCGCCGCTCGATCCGACGATCACGTCGAGGGCAGCGGGATGAAGTCGATGTCGTCGCCCGGGATGGCCAGGAAGCGGCGGTTCTTCCAGTCGTCCTTGGCGCGCTCGATACGCTCCTTCGAGCTCGCGACGAAGTTCCACCACACGAGGCGCTCGCCGGCGAGCTTGGCGCCGCCGAGGAGCATCATCCGGGTCGCTTCGTGGGCCTCGACGATGACGGGCACGCCGGTACGAAAGACCACCAGCGTTCCCGCAGCGAAGCGGCGATCGTCGCAGGAAATGGCACCTTCGACGATGTAGACTGCACGTTCTTCGTGCTCGGTATCCACGGTGAGGCGCGCCCCGGCGTCGAGGCGAGCGTGGACGTAGAGCGTCGGCGAGAGACAGCCCACGGGCGAACGTGCGCCGAAGGCGGTGCCCGCGATGACGTCGAGGCGCGCGCCGTCTCGCTCGACGGTGGGAATCGTTCGCGTCGCGTGGTGCTCGAACCGCGGCGCCATCTCTTCGTGCTCGAGCGGGAGCGCGACCCAGCTCTGGATGCCGTGGATGCGGATACCGGTGCGCTGCGCCTCCGCGCTCGTGCGCTCGGAGTGGGCGATGCCGCGACCGGCGACCATCCAGTTCACGTCGCCCGGTCTGATCGGCTGGACCGACCCGAGGCTGTCGCGGTGGACGATCTCGCCGTCGAACAAGTACGTGACCGTGGCGAGGCCGATGTGCGGATGCGGCCGGACGTTGAACCCGGCGCCGGGCGCGAGATCGGCCGGCCCCATGTGATCGAAGAAGATGAACGGCCCGACGAGGCGCCGGCTCGCCGACGGGAGCAGCCGCCGCACCGAGAAGCCGCCGACGTCGCGGGGGCGTGCGTCGATGACCAGCTCGACCGACGGTGATGCGGTCTCATGGCAGGCGGGCTCGTTGGCGGGAAGGGTGCCGCTCATGATTTCTCCAGTATTTCAGGAAGAGTGGCGCATCGCGAGCGCCGCGCTACACCTCCAGCTACTTCATGGCTCGGCTTCGTGGAACGGCTTTCTTCGTGCGGTCGTGGCGGGTGCTCGCTGCAGTGGCGGCGCTCGCCGCCGTGGTCGTCGGTTGCGACACGCTCGGATCGATCGCGAGCGAGGGCGTCGACTTCGCGGGCGCGAAGGCCGATGCGCATTGCGATCGCCGTTACGTGACCGACGGCGGTCAGCCGGCCGCCTTCTGCCAGGAGGTCGTCTCGACGGTCGCGGCCGCGCAGTTCGCCGACGACTGCCGCACGAAGCACGACGCCTTGGCGGCGCCGGGGCTCTGCCCGCGCGAGAAGATCATCGCCGGCTGCAAGCTGTTGAAGAAGAACGACGACCAGTCGCTCGTCTGGGATTGGTACTACGACGTGTCGGCCGAGGTGGCCGAGGCCGGCGCGCACGCCGGGCCCGACGGCGGAGCGACGTTCGACAGCCAGCAACGCAGCGTCGCCGACGTGACGCGCTCGTGCGCGGACCCGACGCGCTACGAAGAAGGGGCGGTCTTCGCGCAGCCATGACGTTCGCGATCCTCGCCGCGCCGCTCTTCGTCCTCGCCGCGCAGACCGCCGCGCCGCGTGACGGAGCGTCCGACGCAGCTCCGTCCGAGCTCGCGCCGGTCGCGTCCGTCGCTCCGGGTCCGGCTCCGCGCACGGCATTGAACGACATCTTCTTCGAGGCGCTCGGCAGCGGCCTCCTCTACTCCGTCAATTACGAGCGCATCATCGACAAGTGGAATGTCGGTCTTCGCGCCGGCGCCAGCTATTTCACTTATGCCGTCTCCAGTTACAACAGGAGTGGCAATCTCACGCTGGTCTCGTTTCCTGTCCTCGCGAGCTACTATTACGGTATCTGGCGCGGCCATCATCTGCAATTCGGCCTCGGCGCAACCGTCCTCTACACCGGTGTCGCGACCGATTCGCTGGGCACGAGCTTCGACGCCGAGCGAT
Source organism: Myxococcales bacterium (assembly GCA_034666145.1). Classification (GTDB taxonomy): domain Bacteria; phylum Myxococcota_A; class Polyangia; order Polyangiales; family Polyangiaceae; genus Labilithrix. The sequence continues at coordinate 2,238 of JAXDMI010000102.1, forward strand.
CGGGCTTCGGCGTGGCCGCGTCCGCGGTCATCGGCTACCGGTACATGCCTCGTGACGGCGGCGTCTCGTTCGGCATCGGCTTCACGCCCCTCCTCCGCACGAGCAAGTTCCTGCCGTGGGGCGGCGCGAACGTGGGCTACGCGTTCTGAAGCGATGCGCTTCGTCGACGTGCTTCTGGGTGTCTTCGGTCTCCCCAGCGTGGGGATCGTTCTCGGATGCGGGTCACCTGCGAAGCCGGCTGCCGACGTGCCGCGGGACGAGCCCGCAGCGCTCTCGCGTGCCGCTCTCGACACCCTCGAACGCGAGGCCTGCCCGCGGCTCCTGACGCGGACCTTTCCGCTCGCCGAGCCGCGCGGCACGGTCTCGACGGGACGGCTCTGGGTGCGTCGGTGCGCGGCAAAACGGTCCGCGGGCACGCTCGACCTCGATGTCGACGTGCTGGGGTGGCAATGGTCGGGCGAGGAGAGCTGGGGCTTCGCCGTGCGCGAATACGTCTATTTTTCAGCCTCCATCCATGCACGGCTGAATGGCGCGATCGAGGCCGACGGCGATCGCGTCAGCTTGCGCGTGTGGAGCGATGCGCCGCCCGACGTGACCGTGCGAGAGATCGGCCGCGTCGATGCGCGCGCCTCGACGCCGGCGGCGAGCATGCTCGGCGTCGCAGCTGCGCTCGTCGGTCAGGGCCCGAACGTCCTCGCGACGGCGGCGCTGCGAGGGCGTGTCCGCGATCTCATCGCCGAGCGTGCGGTGGCGGGGATCCCGATCGTGATCGGTGAGGCGCCCGCGCTGCGCGTTCCCGGCACGTCGGCGAGCGATGTGCCGGGCGTCGTCCTCCTCGACGAGACGGAGCGCCTCCATCCCGGCGGCGCGTTGATCTCGGGCAGCTATGCCGCCGGTACGAGCACCACGCTGCGCTGGTCGGTGGACGGTGACGGCGTCGCGCTCGCACGACCGGTCTGCGTGGACGAGGCCCTCGAGCTCGTCGATGCCGTCGTCGCGGAGCGCGCTCCGTCCGCCGCTCGGCCATTGCACGACGTCGTGACGCTCGCGGGTCGCGGCGAAGCCACGCTGCCCGCGCTCGGGTGCCCGTGGGTCCTCGTCACCGGCGCGCGCGACGATCGCGCAGTCGGTGTCGCTCTGAAGCTGACGCCGCGCGTGCCGCACGTGCTCGCGAACAGCGCACATCGCTGGCTGCGCGCCACGCTCGTCGCCTACGAGCTCACCGTTCCGAAGTCGACCGCGGTGGTGTTCTCGATCGGACCGGATGACGCGCCTCGTTCGTTCGGCAGGGCACTGCCCGAGGCCAAGTCTCCCGCGGTAGGCCTCGTTGCGCCGCTGTTCGAGCTGGCGCGCGGCGCACCGGTGACCATCCGCGCGCTCGAGCAGCACCCGCGCGCGCCTTCGTTCTGGAATCCGTCTCCCGGGTTCGATGAGTCGCTGCTCGCGCGCGGCGCCGTCGAGCTCGATCCTCATCTCGC
>JAXDMI010000103.1:0-13883 GCA_034666145.1 Myxococcales bacterium
CCACGCTCGAAAACCGCCGGGAGCGAGAGTGCCTCGGCGAGTGGAGACAGCATGCATCCTGCATTTTATTCGTGGTGGAAACACGCCCGGCGTCACGCCTGGGCACATGGAAATTCGTGTCAGCCCGGAGCCGGCGGACATGGCTTTCACGGCGCGGGCCCTTCCGAAGGCGCTTTTTGTGGCCCCGGACGCGGCGGCGAAGGTCCGCCGCATCGCCCCGATCATGATCACGGGCACGGGCACGGTCATGGGCCTGGTCACGAGGGACCTGGCGGTGGCGGGCGATTCGGCGGTCGATTCGGCGGCGGGCCTCCCGACGACGGCGGCTTCTTCGGCGTACGTCGTCCTCTGCGCTTCCTCGCGCACAAGCTCGAGCTGACGGAGGCGCAGGTCTCCGTCCTCGCGCGCATCCTCGACGAGCTCAAGACCGAGCGTGCTCAGGCCGAGGTCGACAACCGTCGCACCGTGAGCTCGTTCGCAGACGCGCTCGAAGGCGCCGAGTTCGGCGAAGCGCGAGCGCGCGAGGGCGCCGACCTCCGCGTGAAGAGCGCAGAGCGCCTGCGTGACGCGGTGACGCTGGCGATGTCGCGCATCCATGCGCTCCTGGAGGACGAGCAGCGCAAACGGCTCGCGTACTTGATCCGCACGGGTGTCGTAAGCTTGTGACGTGATCCCGCCGAGGAGCGCGCGCGCCGTCTGGCATCGTATCGTGGCGATGGCAGCAATGCTCGTCGCGCTCCTTTCGTCGTCGTGCGGTGCCGGGGTTCCTCCTGCCATCCGCGACGAGCTCGCGCGCGCGCCGCGCGGAACGGTCACGGTCGTCGTCTTCACCGACTTCCAGTGCCCGTTCTGCCGGCGCACGCACGCGGCGCTCGCGCCTGTCGTCGCACAGCATCGCGATCGCGTGCGCGTGGTGATCCGTCACGTGCCGCTGCACATGCATCCCGACGCGCGCACCGCTGCGCGTGCAGCGGTATGCACAGAGGCGCTCGCTGCTCATGATGCCGTCGTCGACGCGCTCTACCGCGCGCCCGATCTCGGCGACGCGGCATGCGAGCAGATCGCCGTCGACAACGGCGCCGATCGCCAGGCCTTCCAGACCTGCGTCGCCGATCCGGCGACCGACGCGCGCATCGATCGCGACACCGCGATGTTCCGCTCGCTCGGCGGCGACGGCGTCCCGATGATGTACATCGACCGCACGCTCCTCGACGGCGCGCAGACCCGTCGCAGGCTCGAGGCCGCGATCGACGCCGCCTTGAACGACACGGCATCTCCGTAGAGCCGTCTCGCCCGCAAATCAGGGGCTGCGCACAGGTCGGGGCGTGTGTGACTGATCGCGGATCGAGACGCGAACGCGACGCGTCACGACCGAGCGCGGAGCAACCTCTGCGCTAGCCTGGGCGGCAATGATCCAGGCCTCTTCCTTGAAGCTCGCTCTTGCCGGCTCCGCCGTCGCCTTTGGACTCGCGGCGCTCATCGGGTGCGCGGTCGGCACGAACCCGGGTCCGGACGTCAGCCAGCTCGACTCGCTTCCCGTCGAAGCAGGCGGCCCGCCCGTCGCCGACGGCTCGACGACGGTGCTCCCGCCCTCGACAGAGCCGACGGACACGACCGGTGACGATGCCGGCACCGATGCTGCCGTCGCCGACGACGCAGCCGTCGTCGTCGACGCGGGTACGGACGCGGCCACGAGTGTCGACTCCGGAACCGGCGGAGGTGGCGTCAGCTGCGCGAGCCCCAACGTGTGTACGGGCGCGACCGATCTCGGAACGATCAGCGGCGACACCGGCGCGGACGTCAAGACCGCGTCGGGCGCCGGCTCGCAGTGGTTCACGATTCGCGTCAACGAGAACGACAGCAGCGTCTTACCGCTGACGTTGCTCGCGAAGGCGGAGCTCTCGTCGCCGCCCGGCACGAACTTCGACGTCTTCGTCTACGTCGCCGGCGGCAGCAGCGGTCAGGAGTGCTCGGCGGTCAAGGCCAGCTCCACGAACGCGAGCGGTCTCGACAGCGCCACGGCCGAGTGGGGCGAGACGGGCATCTTCTCCAACGGCAGCGACGACAGCCGCACCGTCACCGTGGAGGTCCGCTGGGTCTCCGGCACGTGCAGCACCTCGGCTCCGTGGACGCTCACCGTCCGCGGCGACACGCCTTGACCGCGCGCGTGGGGGAGAACGCTTCCCCACCTGCGTCCGCTCCACGTATGTCCGCTCCACGTGTGTCCACGACGCGCCGCGCGTGCGCCGCATTCGCGCTCGCCCTCCTGGTCTTTGACGCAGTGCCCAACCCAGGGTCGGGCGCGTCAATTTTCTCTGGTGGGACGGTGACCGGGTGCGCGACGAGCGAGAGCGCGGTGCGGCCCGAGGTGCGCTCGGCGCGGGGGAGCGTCGAGAAGGTCGAGATGACCGAGGCCGCCGAGGTGCTGCCGGTGGTGCACGACGACTACGCGCGTGCGCTCGCCGAAGCGAAGCGGACGAAGCGACCGATCTTCGTCGATGCTTGGGCACCGTGGTGTCACTCGTGCCTCAGCATGCGTGCGTACGTGCTCACCGATCCAACGCTCGCGCCGCTCGCGAAGGATTTCGTCTGGCTCACGATCGACACGGAAAAAGACTCGAATGGCGCGTTCGTCTCGCGGTTCGGCAACCGCGTGTGGCCGACGCTGTGGGTCATCGACGGCGAGAGCGAGCGGACGATCCTCCGCTGGGAGGGCACCGCGACGGCGCCCGAGCTGCTCACGTTGCTCGCGACGGTGCGCGAAGGCGGAGGCGCCACGAAGGCGACCGAGGCGACCGTGATGTTCATGCGCGCGAACCAAGCGGCGTCGCGCGGTGACCTCGTCGAGGCGGAGCGCGGCTACCGCGACGTGATCGCGCAGAAGGACTTTCACGAACGGCCCCGCGCCCTCGAAGCGCTCGTGGGCCTGCTTGCTTCGAAGAACGATCACGCTGCGTGCGCGGAGCTCGCGATCGCCGAAGCGCCGCACATGCCGCCGGGCACGTCGCGTGCGACGCTCCTCGCGACGGGGCTCTCGTGCGCGCGTGAGGGCAAGCGCGAGGCCGACATGGCGAAGCTCGCCGACGCCGTGGAGCGTGCCGCGAACGACGCCGATCCGCGCACCATCGCCGACGATCGCTCGGCGCTGTTCGAGGAGCTCGTCGAGGCGAAGAAAGATCGCGGCGACGAGGCCGGTGCAAAGGCCACGGCGCGGGCGTGGGCTTCGTTCCTCGAGCAGGCGGCGAGCCGCGCGCCGACGAAGCAGGCGAGGGCGGTCTTCGACCCGCATCGGCTCTCGGCGTACCTCGCGGCGGGCGAGCCGGAACGCGCGATCCCGATGCTCACCGAGAGCGAGCGCGATTTCCCCGACGACTACAATCCGCCCGCGCGCCTCGCTCGCGCTTACCTCACCGCCAAGCGCCTCGACGACGCGCGGGCCGCCATCGAGCGCGCCGGAACGCGCGTCTATGGTCCCCGATCCCTCCGGATCTTCGACCTCGCCGCGGACATCGCGAAGGCTCGTGGCGACGTCGCTGCGGAGCGCGCCGCGCTCGAACAAGGACTCGCGCGCACGACGCACGTGGTGCTCAACGAGAACCAGAAGAAGCTGCGCGCCAGCCTCGAGAAGCGCCTGCACGAGCTTCATCCTTAGCGTGTGCGCAACGTCCTCGGCTCGCTGGTGCGCCTGGGTGCGTCTGGTGCGCCGGCCGGGCACACTAGCGCGCGCGAGAAGTGAAGCTACGCTTGAGGAGTGCCGCCGCTCGTCGTAGCCGCCCTTGCCGTCGCGATCGTCGCCATCGCGGTGCTCGCGATCGTGGCCACGCGCGCGCGACGGCGGAAGCGCTCGACCAAGCCCGTGCGCGAGCCAAGCGCGTTCGTGATCCTCGAAGGGAACGCGTGGGACGCGTGCGTCGTCGACGACGTGCGCGAGCCTTGGTCACGCCTCGCGACCGAGCCGGTGCGCGGCTTCTGCGGCGTTGCGTCGGGCCGGCATCGCGTGCGGACCACCACCCCGGCGGGCGAAGCAACGCTCGATTTCGTCGTGTATCCGGGCGAGGTGCTCGCGTGGAAGCTCGATGCCGACCGCGCCCGCTGGGAGCCGCACGATCTCGAGCCGGAGACGCGCGCGAAGCTCGAGTCGGCACCCGCGAGCACGATGGATCTGGCGGCTGCGGCTCGTCCCAAGCTGCCGGGCTGGCTCGTGCATCTGCGCACCACGGTCGGCCTCGCGAGCACGCGTGGTGGCGTCGTCGCGTCGAGCAGCTCCCCCGACGGCCTCGAGCGCTTTCGCAAACGTCTCTCGAAGCTCGTGGCGCGCGCCGAGAACGAACCGATGGAGCTCTACGGCCAGCTCCTCGACGAAGCGCGCGGTCTCGGCGAGACGCTCGTCGGCCGCCTGCTCACGCGACGTGAGCTGCGCGCGCTCGTCGCGCCCACGCGCGACGCCGCAAGCCGACTCGCTTCGCACGGCGACAGCGAACGCGCGATGAACGTCGTCGCGATCGGCCTCGCCGTCCTCCCCGGCGACCCCGAGCTGATGGTCGAGGCCGGCTGTGCGCTCGCGGCACGCGGCGAGAACGACGAGGCGATGCGCGCGCTCGAAGCGGCGCTCGAACGCGATCGCTGCCTCGAGGCGGAGGACGTCGCGCGCGCCATGCGAGCCCGCATGGAGTTGAAGAGCCGTCTCGGGCGAAGTGTGCGGGTGTGAGCGCTACGCCGCTGCCGAGCGCTGATGTAGTGCGCCGGTAGCTCGCGGACGGTCGCGACGCACTCGCGAGGATCGATCGCGGGCGCTCGCGATGGAGCCGTCCGGTGCTCTTTGTGCGACTCTGGAATTCTCCGGCGATCTCGCGCGCCTCGCGGCGGCACGGGCCGTGCTCTTCCGTTGCTCGTCATGCGAAGGCTCTCCGCTGCAATCGCCGTGTGCGGTCTCCTCACATGTGGAGGTATCGGCACGGCCGGCTGTTCTTCGGCCGACGCGCCGCCGAGCGACGGCTGCGTCGAGTCGGGCTCCGCCGCGCTGAAGACCTGCGCGAAGGGCGCGACCATCACGGGCGTCGACATCTCCTCGTACCAGGGCACCGTCAGCTGGTCGCAGATCAAGGGCTCGGGCCGGGCCTTCGCGTTCGCGCGCATCAGCGACGGCCTCAACTCGCCCGACTCGAAGTTCGCGCAGAACTGGCCCGCGATGAAGAGCGCCGGCATCGTCCGCGGCGCGTACCAGTACTTCCGTCCCACTCAGGACGCCGGGCTCCAGGCGCAGATGGTCCTCGACAAGCTCGCGGCAGCGGGCGGCCTGAAGCCGGGCGACCTCCCGCCCGTCCTCGACCTCGAGACCGCCGACGGTCTTTCGTCGAGCGCCGTCGTCTCGAAGGCCAAGGCATGGCTCGCCAAGATCGAGGCGGCCATCAACGTGAAGCCGATCGTCTATACCGCCGCGTTCATGTCGGCCACCATCGGTACGAGCTTCGGCGGCTACACGCTGTGGGTCGCCAACTACGGCACGACGTGTCCGACGATGCCGAGCGGGTGGACGGACTGGCAGTTCTGGCAGAGCAGCGACAGCGGCAGCGTCGCGGGCATCGCGGGCAACGTCGACACCGACTTCTTCAACGGGACGCTCGCCGACCTCAAGACCCACGCGCTCGGCGCGCCGACCACGCCGCCTCCGATGGGCGGCGAAGTTGCCGTAGTTGCGTTCGAAGGCGACAGCGATTTCGCGGCCAACCACAAGCTCGAGCTCGGCGGCAACCACCCCAACGACGGCTCGCAGGGCGCGACGCTGGGCAGTGGAACGCCCCCTGCCACGACCGACGGCGCGCCGATCACGCCCTGTCATCCCTGAGCAGGGATCACATCGCGAAGAACGCGTGCGCGGTAGCGGTCGTCGTTCGCGCCAGCTGCTCCGCGCTCTCGCTGCGCGCTCTCGCCACCGTCGCGACGACGTGAGCCAGCAGCGACGGTTCGTTGCGGTTCGACCGCGGCTTCGGCCGCAGATCGCGCGGCACGATGAACGGCGCATCGGTCTCGACCATGAGCCGGTCCTGCGGGATGAGCCGAACGAGCTCGCGAAGGTGCGTTCCGCGGCGTTCATCGCAGATCCAGCCGGTGATCCCGATGTGCAGATCGAGCTCGAGATAGCGGGCGAGCGCTTCGCCGGTTCCGGTGAAGCAATGAACGACCGCGCGCGGGATGCGCGCTCGATGCTTCGCGAGGATGGCCGCGAAGTCTTCGTGCGCGGCGCGCTCGTGGAGGAAGACCGGCATCTGCAGCTCGGCGGCGAGCTCGAGCTGGGCCTCGAAGCAACGGAGCTGCGCGTCGCGCGGCGAGAAGTTGCGATCGAAGTCGAGCCCGCATTCTCCGACCGCGACCACTTCGGGCTGCGCGCACAGCTCGCGTAGCGCGACGAGCGCGTCGGGTCCGTACTGGCTGGCGTCGTGGGGATGGATACCCGCGGTCGCGAAGAGGCGAGGGGAGCGCGTGCGTCTTCGTTCCGCGATCTCCCACGCTCGGCGGCTGCCCGCGACGCTCGTTCCCGTCGCGACGATGGTCTCGACGCCCGCATCGAGCGCACGCGCGAGCACCTCGTCGAGGTCCTCGCGAAACGCCTTGTTCCCGAGGTTCGCCCCGATGTCGACGAGCCCACTCATCGCGCACCTCCGGCGTGCTCGTCGGCCATCGGTCGTGTCCATGTCGTGCGAGGCGAGCGATGCAAGTGCATGACACAATACAGGAAATGCGACGCCACTGCGCGCGCTCCTGCCGAGAAGCTGCCGAGAAAGCTGCGAGAAGGCGCGAGACGCTGTGAGAACGAGATGACCACGCGTCATCCGTCGGGGCGACGCACCGGCCGTTGACGCCAGGGCCTCACGGAAGGAACCTTCGAGGATGCGGCAATTGCGCCTTCTCGCCCTTCTTGCTCCTGTTCTTCTCCTTCCGGTCGCGTGTGAGAATTCCTCCTCGTCGCCGTCCGCGCCGTTCACGTTCGAGGCCGGACCCGGCTTCGAGGCAGGTCCGTCGCCCGAGGCCGGCCCACTCGAGGATGCCGGGATCGACGCCGCGGACGTGCTCGTGCCGCCGGCTCCCACGGGCGTGACCGTGACCGTCGTGCAGGGCCTCGCGCCTCAGGCCGACGTGCGCGTGATCTCGCAAGACGCGACCGGCGCCGTCATCGGCGATCAGAAGACGGATGCGACGGGCAAGCTCCTCATCACGACCGTGCCGAACATGGTCACGGTGCTCGCGACGCGGAGCGGGGCGCCGACGCCGGTCACCTTCTACGCGGTCGCCGAAGGCGACAACCTCGTCGTCCGCATCGAACAGCCGCTGCCGGAGCCGTCGACGGTCTCCAGCTACTCGGTCACGTTCACGCCGCCCGCCGTCGCGCCGATCCCGAACGCGAACGTCGTGGTCAACGGCAGCTGTTACGGCAACACCACCGACACCGCCAGCCCGGTCCTCATCGGGCTCTACGCAAACTGCGCATTGGCGGCGAACGCCATTCTCGCCGAGGGCTCGAACATCGCCGGCGTACGCCTCGGCTTTGCGTTCAAGAAGAGCGTTCCGGCGCCCGCCGCCAACGCCACCGACAACGTGTTGCTCGGCGCGTGGACGGCGCCGGGACAGACCACGCTGATCGCGTCGAATCGCCCGGCGGGCGCGCTGTCGCTCTCCAGCGATCTCTACATGATCGCCAACGGGGCAGCGTTCATGGCGACCGGCGGGGGCGCGCTCGACGACGGCGGCGTGAACTACGCGACGGCGACGGGCTTCTCGGACGCGTACCAGTCGTTCGTGCGCGCCGATGGCAACTTCGCCAATGCCAACGTCGAGACGGCGTTCATCCGTCGCGAGGCGGTGCCGGCGGCCGCGACGCTGGCGGACTTCGACTTTGCCGCGGCGCTGCCTTACATCACCGGCGCGGCGATCGACACGACGACGACGGCTCGGCCGAGCATCACGTTGACGAGCGGCTCGCTCGCCGCGGCCGACGGCGGCGCGGTGGCGATCTCCTGGTCGACGGCGGCAGAGACGCTCGCGACGTGGACCTTCGTGTTGCCCGCGAGCGCAGCAGCGACGTTCAAGGTGCCGGCGCTGCCGGCTGACGCCACCACGTTCATTCCGTCCACGGCGCCGAGCATCGACAGCGTGGTGTTCTTCGAAGCCACGCAGATCCCCGGCTACAAGGAGACGAAGTCGCTGCCCATCACGCCGACGGTCACGCTCGATCTGCAAAATGGCGCGCTGCCGCTTCCCACCAACGGAACCGTGCGCTTCACGACGTGGTCTCCCGCGCCGCCCACCCGATGAACAGGTCGAACATGAAGAACCTTCGCGCGCTCGCGCTGCTCGCTCCCGTCCTCTTCGTGCCGCTGGCATGCGAGAATTCGTCGTCGCCGTCGGCGAGCTTCGTCCCCGAAGCCGGACCAGGCTTCGAGGCCGGGCCTTCGCCCGAGGCGGGCCCGGTGCCCGACGCGGGCGACGATGGGCCGGTGACGCCGCCGGCGCCGAAAGGCGTCACGATCACGGTCACCGAAGACGGTGCGGTCAAGGCGGACGTTCGCGTCCTCGGGCACGACGCCACCGGCACGGTGAACGGAGACAAGAAGACCGACGCAACGGGCAAGGTCTTCTTCGCGCTCGCGCCGAGCATGGTGACGGTGCTGAACGGAGGGAAGGTCAACGTCGCTCCCGTCACCTACCTGGGCGTCGCCGACGGCGACAAGCTCGTGGTCGCGATCAAGACGAGCGCATTGGCGCCCGATCAAGTGCCGTACGCGCAGATCACCGCGAGCTTCGCTGCCGATCCGATCTCGACCAAGGGCAACGGCTTCTTCGTGAGGGTGGGCGGCGGCTGCACGGGGAGCGCCTCTCTCGTCGACGTACCGGTGAACGTCGACCTCTACCCGTATTGCCTCGGCACGAAGAACGCACTGCTCACGACCGTCACCAACAACGGCAACCTCACCGAGTACGGCTTCGCGAAGGACATCGCGGTGACGATGGGAGCGAAGGTGAACGTTGGACCGCTGGCCGGCGCCGTCCCCGGCGCGACGAAGGTGACCGCGTCGCACCTTCCATCGTCGCAGACGACCTCGCGCTTCGCTCAGCTCGGCGCCATCGCGAACGGCGCCGTGTTCGACGTGGGAAACGCGAGCGGCACCCTCGACACGGGGGACCTCACGTTCCCGACGGCGACCGGTTTTGCCGAGGCCTATCAGCCTGCGGTGTCGATCTCCCAGTTCGGCAATTTCTCGTCGACCAAGGCCTTCGTTCGCCGCGAGCCCACCACGGCGCCGGTCAGCGCGACCCTCGCCGACTTCGACTTCGCGACGGCGCTGCCGTTCATCCAGACGGGGACGGTCGTCACGTCGACGCCGGCGCGGCCCGATGTCACGTTCACGTCCGAGGCGCCGCTCACCGTCGCCGACGGCGGCATCGCGACCCTGGGCTGGTTCATCAATTCGACCGACGGCAACGGCACCTGGACCTTCGTCCTCCCGCCGAGCGCGACGGGATTCACCGTCCCCGCGCTGCCCGCCGACGCGAGCCTCTTCGGGCCCGTCGGGACCGTCACGCTCCGCGACGTCACGTTCGTCGAATCGAACCTCTTGCCGGGCTATAGCGAGCTCAAGCTGTTGCCGATCCAGCCCGCGGTGGGCGTCGATTTCATCGACACGAGCAAGCCGCTGCCGGTCGCCGGCACCGTCAAGGTGACGCGCTTCAGCGGGCAGCTTCGATGACGTGGCGCCGGGCGCCGCTGCAGGCGTTCCGCTGATACGATGACGCCAGTGAGATGGCGGAGCGACCGGACATCGGCGGCGCGCTCGGCACGGCGGCCTTCGGATGCATCTGCGGGTTTGCCGTGGCGGCTATGTGGCTGTGGCCGTGGAACAAGCCGGCACGCGTGCGCCATGTCGATGCCGGCGTGAGCGTCGTCGATGCCTCCGCTCCGGTCGCGCTCGCGACCGTGGCCGTGGCATCGCCCGTGGCACCCACGGCTGCGGCTGCGGCTGCGCCTGCGCCTGCAGCAGCGCCGCGTGGGTACAACGTCATCTTCCTCACGGTCGACACGCTCCGCTACGACCTCGGTTACATGGGCTATCCGAAGCCCATCACGCCCAACATCGACGCGCTCGCGGCGCGCAGCGTCGTGTTCGAGCGCACGTATGCGACCGCGTCGTTCACGCCGAAGAGCCTCGGGCCCTTGCTGATCGGCAAGTACGCGAGCGAGACGAGCCGCGACTTCGAGCACTACACGACGTTCTATTCCTCGAACGTGTTCGTCGCGGAGCGGATTCACGCCTCGGGAGCGCGCACCTTCGCGGGCATGTGCCATCGCTACTTCACGTTTCGGACCGGGCTCCAGCAAGGCTTCGACGTCTGGGACACGACCGCGATGCCGCCCAACATGACGGACAACGATCGTCGTGTGACGAGCGATCGCCTCACCAACGTGGCGCTCTCGCTGCTCTCCAAGCCGGAGAACGTCGGCGGTCCGAAGCGCTTCTTCGCGTGGTTCCACTACTTCGATCCGCATCTGCCGTACGTGCCGCATCCCGGCTCGCCGGATTTCCGGCCGCTCGACGGTTCGAAGGTGGCGAAGGCGCGCGCGCCCTACGACGAAGAGGTGTGGTTCACCGATCAGCAGATCGGACGACTGCTCGCGTACGTCGCGTCGCAGCCGTGGGGCGCCGAGACCGCGATCGTGCTCACCGCCGATCACGGGGAGGCGTTCGGAGAGCACAGCCACATCGGTCACGGACGCGAGCTCTGGGAGCCGCTCGTTCGCGTACCGCTCATCGTCTATGTGCCGGGCCTCGCTCCGAAGCACGTCTCCGTGAAGCGCTCGCACATCGATCTCGCGCCGACGCTCATGCAGCTGGCGGGCGCGCCACTGCCGTCCGACCGTTCGCTTCGCGGGACGAGCCTCGTGGCCGATCTCCTCGCCCCGGCGACGGGGCCGTTCGTCGAGCGCGACGTGTACATCGACATGCCCGAGGGCCCCTTCAACGAGATGCGCCGCGCCCTCATCACCAATGGGTCACCGGGGACGAAGCTCATCGACGTCGGCGGCAAGCGCTTCGAGCTCTACGACCTCTCGCGCGACCCGGAAGAACAGACGAATCTCGCGTCCGACAAGGCGGCGATGACGCCCTACGTCGAGGGAATGCAGAGGCTGCGCTCTCAGCTCCAGGAGATCCCCGCCCGCTGAGTTTTGCGCTATCGTCGCGCCCGCCGTTGGACGGCCTCCACCGTCCAGCTTGATCTCGCCCTCGCCACCCGCAGGCTTCGCGATCCCAATGAACCAGACGCCGCACTCTGACATTCGCCAGCCCCAGAAGCCGCTGCCTCCGTCGCTCATTCCGATTCCCGAGCGCAGGCGTGCGGCAAAGTGGCCGCCGGACGACGACGCGCTGCCCCCCGGCCCCGGCGTTCCGAGCTACTCGGGCGGCGGCGGTGACGACGGCAATTTCAAGAAGGGTCGCTTCGGTGTGGCCGCCGTGATCGTCGGCGTGCTCATCGCGGGCGCTGCTGCCGCCATCTTCCTCATCGGAGGCACCAAGTCCTCCGAGCAGATGAGCGCGAAGCAGATCGCCGACGAGAAGAAGAACGTCTCCGTCCTTCCGATCAACGAAGCGCTGCCGAAGTGGCGCGAGTGGGCGAAGAAGGACGACGTCCCGAAGCTCCAGGAAGAAGCGTTCACGCAGCTCGCGTGGGCCAGGGACACCGAAGGCCTGGCGCTCATCATCAAGGGCCTCGACTCCGCCGATCATCGCGTGCGCGGCACCGCCGCCACTGCGCTCCTCGAGTACGGAACGCCCGGCGGCGATGCCGCCAAGCCCGCGCTCACGAAGGCGCTCAAGGAGTCCGACGCGAGCGACAAGCCGCAGATCGCTTGGGCTCTCGCCAACCTCCACGAGGGCAGCGCCTTCGACGAGGTACTGAAGGAGTACCGCCTCGGTCACCTCTCGAAGGTCCAGCGCCTCGACGGCAACCCCGCGTTCGATCCCGAGCAGCTCGCGGCGATGGTCTCGACCGATCAGCTCGCGACGCTCGCCGGTGACGAGAGCGAGAGCGTTCGCCAGCTCGTTGCGACGGTGCTCTCGCGCAACGGCGATCCCAAGTACACCGGCACGCTCATCAAGCTCGTGCAGGACAAGTCGGTCGACGTCGCGCGCGAAGCGGCCGTCGGTCTCGGCAAGATCGCCAACGAGCAGGCCATGCAGCCGCTCCTCGGCGCGCTCGGCAAGGCCGACAAGGATTCGCGTCAGAAATTCCTCGAGGCGCTTCGTGACGGCGTCGGCGGCAAGGGCCTCGTGCTCGCGCTGCAGAGCGTCGACAAGTCGAAGCGCGACACCGAGAAGTTCCAGATCAAGCTGATCTTCGACATGCTCCGCTCGCTCGAGGACCCGCGCTCCGGCGACGCGCTCGCCCAGTACATCTCGACGAATCCGTCGGCGCACTGGAAGACCGAGGCGGGCCTTCGCCTCGCCGAGATCGGCGACCTCCGCGCCGTGCCCACGCTCGCGTGGCGCATGAAGCAGGACCCGCTCAATCTCTACAACAAGGACCTCGACCCCGATTACCGCCAGGACGACAACGAGCGCGTCGTCTCCGCGCGCATGCTCGCCGACCTCGCCGTCGTGAACCCGGACAAGCGCGCCGAGATCCGCAGCGAGGCCTACGACGGCGTCTACTTCTGGATGACGAACAAGCCCCAGCCCCACGCCAACGCGCTCCGCTTCATGGCGGCGTCCGAGGCGAAAGAGGCGCTGCCCAAGATGCGCTCGTGGGCGAACCCGTCGACGCCGTTCCCGAAGGAAGGCCAGCAGGAGTTCCCGCCGGTATGGGCGACGGCGCAGAGCGCGCTTCGTTACGTCGGCTGGATGCAGGACCCGCAGTCGTGGAGCACGCTCGAGGCGCAGCTCCGTCGCAAGCCGGAGAAGGTCGACGCAACGATGGAAGCGCTGCTCCAGGGCGGCATGGCCGTCATGGGCATGAGCCTCCGCGCCATCGGCGTCGGCGCCTCGCACGGGTTCGCACAGTGGGGTGACCCCAAGGCGTTCCCGGTGCTTGTAAAGTACATCGAAGACAAGCAGAACAACGAGCAGTCGCGCATCGAAGCGTGCTTCTCGCTCGGGTGGGTCGCCACCGACGAGCAGATGAAGGACATCGTCAAGAAGGTGAAGGAGATGGATAAGCCCGACCCCAAGTCGTCGCTCATCCGTGGCTGTTACCTCGAGACGCTCGTTCGCAAGCCGATCCCGTCGGCGACGGCGGGCCTCGTCGATCTCCTCAACGGCTCGATGGAGCTCGAGGTCCAGCACCAGGCGGCGCGCGCCATCGGCTTCGGCGGCATCACGCCGGCCATCACGTCGCAGCTCATGGAGAAGCTGAAGAACCCGGCGACGCGTACCGACGCGGCGCTCGCGATCCTCCTCGGCGGCGACAACGACTCGGTCCGCCGCATGATGGGCACGTACAACGACGTCGACCCGGCCGGCCTCGAGGAGCTCAAGGTCGTCTACAACCAGACCTTCGGGTACTGGAGCGACAAGAACTACGAGAACGGCGACGTCGCTCGCTGGATCGACAACGCGTTTGCCGCGTCGCGTGTGAAGGTGCGCGACCAGCTGCAGGACTGGCCGAAGCTGATCCTCTCGCGCGCCATCCAGGGCATCGATTACGACAACGGCCCGCACTCGGTCACGCGCGTGCAGATGCGCGTGCGCCTCCTCCGGGACGCACGCGGCGCCGACGACAAGAAGCGCCGCCAGGCGGTCCAGATCCTCAAGTTCATGGGCGAGAAGGGCGTGCTCATGGCGCTCAAGGCGGAGGCCGGGCCGTCGCAGGAGCTCGCGCGTCAGGCCTTCTTCGAG
>JAXDMI010000104.1:0-15366 GCA_034666145.1 Myxococcales bacterium
CTCGGGCGGTGTGGTCGAGCCGATGATCTCGACGCAGTGGTTCACGAAGATGAAGGACATGGCCGACGAGGCCGTGAAGGCGGTGCGCGACGGGCGCACGCAGATCATCCCCGAGGAGTGGCAGAAGACGTACGAGCACTTCCTCAACAACATCCAGGACTGGTGCATCTCGCGTCAGCTCTGGTGGGGTCATCAGATCCCGGCGTGGCACGGCCCCAACGGCGAGATCCTCGTGGCGCGCACGCGTCCGCCGGAGTGCGGCGAAGGATGGCACCAGGATCCCGACGTGCTCGACACGTGGTTCTCGAGCGCGCTGTGGCCGTTCTCGACGCTGGGTTGGCCGAACGAGACCGAGGCGCTGAAGAAGTTCTACCCCGCGAGCGATCTCGAGACGGGCTACGACATCCTCTTCTTCTGGGTGGCCCGCATGATGATGTTCGGGCTGCACTTCATGAAGGACGTGCCGTTCAAGCGCGTGCTCCTGCACGGCCTCGTCGTCGACGAGACCGGCGACAAGATGAGCAAGGTGAAGGGCAACGTCATCGACCCGCTCGACCTCATCTACGGAACGACCTTCACCGAGATGGTGAAGAAGACGCTCCCCGGCGCGCCCGAAGGCGAGGCCATGGCGAAGTTCAAGAAGGCCTATCCGTCGGCGGCGAGCATGGGCAACGGATTCCCGGCGTTCGGCGCCGACGCGCTGCGCTTCACCCTCTCGACGTTCCCGCCGTCGAACAAGCGCATTGCGCTCGCGCCGAAGCGCATCGAGGGCTACGGAAAGTTCGCGAACAAGGTGTGGAACGCGAGCCGTCTCGTCCTCGGTCATCTCGAGGGCCTCGACGCGAGCGTGCTCTTCACTGGCGGCCCCGACGGCAGCGGCTCGACGCTGGCGCCGATGGGGTTCTTCAACAAGTGGATCCTCGCGCAGCTCGGGAGGACCATCGAGGTCTGCAACGAGGGCTACGCGGCGTTCCGCATCGACGAGGCGGCGAACGAGACGTATCGCTTCTTCTGGAACGACTTCTGCGACTGGTTCCTCGAGGTCACGAAGCCGGTGCTGCGCGGCGCACGCCACGAGGACGGCAGCGAAGGACCCGCGCTGCAGAGCAACGAAGCGGCGGAGACGCGCGTCGTGCTCGCCCACGTGCTCGAGACGTCGCTTCGGCTCCTCCACCCGCTGATGCCGTACATCACCGAGGAGCTCTGGCAGCGTTCGCCGCGGCCCACGGGTCGGCGTTCGTCGATCGCGTTCGGGCCTTATCCGAGCGGCATCGACGCGACCATCGACGAGAAGGTGCTGCGCGAGATGGACGTGTTCAAAGCGGTGGTCGGCGCGGTGCGCACCATCCGCGCCGAGCACGACATCAAGCGCGCCGTCGACGCACCGCTCACCATTCGCGCGGAGAGCGATGCGGCGCGCGAGTTCGTGACCGAGCGCTTGCAGGCACTCTCGTTCCTGGTCGGGAGCTCGGCGCCGGCCGTCGAGAAGACCGGCGGTGCGCGCGCGCCGGGCACCGCCGTGAGCGTGGTGCCGAGTGTCTACGGTCCGATCGAAGTGCTGGTCGGGCTCAAGGGGCTCGTCACCAAGGCGGACGAGATCGTGCGCATCGAGCGCGGTCTGAAGAGCATCGAGAAGGACCTCGGCGCCATCGAGAAGAAGATGTCGTCGAAGAACTTCCTCGAGCGTGCACCGAAAGAGGTCATCGACGAGACGAATGCGCAGAAGCAGCAGCTCCTCGACGCGCGCGCACGCCTCGAAGAAGCGCGGCGCCTCGCCGACGAGCTCTGAGGACGAAGACGCGTGACGAACGGTCTGAACCTGCGACGCGCGCTTGCCGCGACGACGAGCTCGCTCGTCATGGTCGCGGCGGGCGCGTGCAGCCTCACGACGTCGCTCGACGGTCTATCGCACGGTCCTGACGACACCGCGCTCGAGGGTGGTGGCGGCGACGCCGGCAGCGATGCGCTGCTCGCCGGCGATCAGGCCGCTACGGCGGACGGTGATTCGGCGGCAAGCAACGATGCTGCCGGCGGAGCGACGTACGCTGCGGTCGTCCTCGCCGACGATCCCCTCCTCTACTATCGCCTCGGCGAGACGGACGTGACGAAGCCCGCGCGCGACTCGTCCAAGTCGCAACGGGCAGCGACGTTCAAGGGCGCCGTGGTCTGCGGTCTGCCAGGCGCGATCGCGAACGACTCCGATACCGCGTGCCGTTTCGACGGCACCACCACCGCAGTGTTCGCCGCGAACGGGCCGACGTTCGCCGGCGCGCCCGGGCCTTCGTACTCGCTCGAGGCCTGGGCGCATCCGACGAGCTACGCGGGCCCGAACGGTCATGTCGTCGCTGCGGTGGAGCAGGAGTCCAACGACGGGTACTCGATCTTCTTCTACCTCGATGCGTCGCCACGGCTCGAGCGCGAGACGCCGATGGGTACCGACGGCATCTTCGCGTCCCCGATCGCGGGCACGACGTTCGTGCATCTCGTCGGGACGTTCGACGGCACCATGCAGCGGCTCTATGTCGACGGCGTGCTGCAGAAGCAAGCCGCGAGCTCGAAGACATTTCTCGGCAACCACAACGCGCCGTTCTCGATCGGCGCGAACAGCCAGGCCGACACCAACCTCTTCGTCGGGGAGATCGACGAGGTCGCGCTCTACGACCACGTGCTCTCGCCCGAGCGCATCAAGCTCCATCACGACGTCGGCCGTGGGCTGGTCACGCCGTGACGGCGGCGGCGATGTGCTCGCGGAGCAGATCGTTCACGACGATCCAGGAATGCACGAGCGGCGACGTGCGCCGACGGCCATCCCAGCACATCGAGCAGAGCCATGGGGTCGGCCGTCATATCTGCGATGGTGACTGCACCGCCGAGCTCGCTCTTGTCGATGCCGCGATGTTGGACGCAGAGGGCCACAGCTCCGCCGGGAACGATGGCGGCGGGAACGATGGTGGCTGGAACGATGGCGGCGGGTCCCCGACCGATCCGACCAATCCCGTCTGACCTCGCCCCAGATATGCTAAACGACCTCCCGAGCCGTTCCGCCGCCTCCTTTCCCGATCCCATCCCTTCCCTCTCACGCTTGCCTTGCCGTAACCCACGATGAGCGAGACGAAGCCGACCGAAGACGCGAAGGACGAGCCCGTTCCGAAGAAGGAAGGACTCGCGCCTGCGATCGAAGACGACGACGGCAAGGACGGCGGCGACGACAAAGTCGCGACGTCTGAGGGCGAGCGCGACTCCGACGAGCCCGACGAGCCCGAGGCGCGCGCTGAGGAAGCCGAAGCTGGCGCGCACGACGAGGACGCGAAGGAGCCCGACCTCCTTCCGCGCGGCAATCCGCTGCGCCGTCGTGGGCTCTGGATCCTGCTCGCCGGCGGCGTACCGGCCTTCTTGCTCATGGCGAAGAACAGCCAGAACGCGTGGGGTGTCCCGCTCGGTCTGATCTTCGTGGCCATCGCGGCGTTCGGGGTGATGGATCTGCTCGGGACGTTCGACGATCCTGACGAGCAAGTCGCGGCGCGCACGGATGCGGGCTCGATCGCGCCGGCCGCCGGGCTCGCGCTCGTGACGCTCCTCGTGTTCTGCGGGTTCCTCTGGGCCGCGCAGTCGGCGGTCGGACCGTGGTGGCTCGGCTCGGTGACGGTGACCGCGTCGTTCCTCGGGCTCGTCGCGGCGGTGTTCAATCTCGGCAAGCAGCTCGGACCGTGGAAGGTCGACGAGCTCGGACTCGAGCGACCGCTGCTGCAGCGGCACGGGTTCTGGGTCGTCGCCATCGGCGCGCTCCTCTACTTCCCGGCGATGGGCCTGCAGTCGCTGTGGGATCCGTGGGAGACGCACTACGGGGAGGTGGCGCGCGAGATCCTCTCTCGTGACGACTGGATCTCGCTGTGGTGGGCGCAGGACGGATGGTTCTGGTCGAAGCCCATCCTCAATTTCTGGATTCAGTCGCTGTCGATGGCGTCACTCGGGACGCACTTCCACGCCGACATGATGCTCACCGGCGCGAACGGCGCGTGGACGGCGCATCCCGAGTGGGTGGTGCGCACGCCGAACGTGCTGATGACGCTGGTCGCGATGTACCTGCTCTACAAGGGCGTCGCGAAGGTGTTCGGACGGCGTGCGGGGCTGCTCGGCGCGCTGGTTCTCGCGACGATGGCCGATTGGTTCTTCCTCGCGCATCAGACGATGACGGACATGCCGTTCGTCGCGGCGATGACGGGCGCGATGGGGTTGCTCCTGAGCGGTCTCAACACGCACGAGGACGAGCGGGTCCGCGTCTACGAGGTCGAGGCGTTCGGCACGAAGTGGCGGGTGTCGCTGTGGCATCTCGTGTTCGGGGTAGTGCTGCTCTGCGCGCTGCCGCAGATCCTCTATTTGCTCTCGCGCAACCTCGAGCTCGTGGTGTGGGGTGACGGACCGAAGGGCTTCCGCTTCCACTGGGACGAGTTCAAGAGCGGGTCGGCGACGAACTGCGGACTGCCGGGCAACGAAGCGTGCGTGATGCACAGTCCGGCTGCGATCCCGAAGTCGGTGGGCGCGACGCCGAGCGGCGTGTGGCCGTCGATCGTGCGGTATTTCGGGGGTTTCGAGCCTTCGCTGCAGGCGTTCGCGTGGAGCTTCGTGCTCGGCGGCGCGCTCTACTTGAACTGGGGCGAGCGGCGTGTGCGGCGACTGCTCTACATCGCGG
Source organism: Myxococcales bacterium (assembly GCA_034666145.1). Taxonomy (GTDB): domain Bacteria; phylum Myxococcota_A; class Polyangia; order Polyangiales; family Polyangiaceae; genus Labilithrix. The sequence continues at coordinate 4,691 of JAXDMI010000104.1, forward strand.
CGTGGCTCTGCGCGGCGATCGCGACGATGGCGAAGGGACCCGCGGGCTTCGGCCTCCCGATGATCTGCGCGTTCGCGTACGTGGCGACGAAGCGTCGCTGGAGCGAGCTGCTGCGTCTCGAGATCATGACGGGGCTCCTGGTGATCCTCGCCGTGGCGATGCCCTGGTACGTGGCGATGTACGTGCGCCACGGCTCGCCCTTCACGGACCGCCTCATCTTCCACGACATGTTCAACCGCGCCTTCTCGCACGTGCACGACACGAACGAAGGCGACGACACCGGCATCCGCTTCTACCTCTGGCAGCTCGGCTATGCGCTCTTCCCGTGGACGGGCCTCGTGCCGCTCGGCCTCATCTGGGGCTTCCGGCGTTCCGACTCCGCCATCTCGCGGCTCTGGACGTCCGCGATGCGAAAGTCCGCCGCCGCCACCGGCGCAAACATCAACTCAGGGGAGCCGAACATCAACTCAGGAGAGGGCACGGCCGTCGGCGACGCGGCGGTCATGCTCGTCATGTGGTTCCTGTTCGCGTTCTTCCTGTTCACGTTCATGGGCACGAAATTCCACCACTATATCTTCCCGGCCGTGCCCCCCGCCGCGATGCTGGTCGGTGTGGTGCTCGACGACGTGCTTGGTGAGCGGCCGCTGGTGAAGCGCGGGCTGATGCCCGTCTATGCGGTCGGGTTGGGCCTCGGCGCGGCGATTGCTACGTACGGCGCGTCGCGGGCGTGGCCGGGATCCGTGTTCGGGGCGGCACCGGGCGCTGGCGCTGAGGGACACTTCGGCCTCGCCGTCATCATTGGCTTCGTCGGACTCGCGGTGACCGCGCTCGTGGCCTTCGCGCTGCGCAGCCCGCAGGACGGCAAGGACGTCCCCGGCCGCCGCCTTTCAGCGACTCCCGACGTGTCGCCGTATCGCGGCGGCGTGAAGGTGGAGGGCGAGACCGTCGAGGAATCGCGACGCCGTTCGCACGAGCAGCTCATGGTGGCGGGAGCAGCGCTTCTCGGCGCGTTCGTTCTCGTGCTCGTGGGGCGCGACCTCGTCATCAAGCCGGAGGGAGCCGATCAGCCGGGCGCGATCCGGCTCCTGCAGCTCTTCACGTACAACTATCGGCGGGCGTGGCCCGACGCGCTCGATTTCGCCGGCGTCCTCGGTGGCTTCACGGTGGTCGGAGCGATCCTCTCGATCGGCATCGGCATCCGCGCGACGCGACGCCATGCGGTCGCGGCCTTCTGCGCGTTTGCGTTCGTCTGGGCGGTGTGGGGCCTCGACGTCTACATGGTGAAGACGTCACCGCACTGGGGCCAGCACGAAGTCATCGAGGCCTATTACAAGGACCGCAAGGGCCCCGAAGAGCAGCTCGTCGCGTACCAGATGAACTGGAAGGGCGAGAACTTCTACACCGGCAACCACGTACCGGCGTTCGTGTCCTCGGGCGCAACGTTCCAGAGCTGGTTGAAGACCCAGAAGGAACAAAAGGGCGCCAAGGTCATGTACTTCATCACGGAGCACAGCCGCGTCGGCGGCCTCCGCGGAGAGGTCGGCGCGAAGAGCTACAAGGAGCTCACCGACAAGGCGCTGTGCAACAAGTTCGTGCTCGTGCGAGCGGAGCTTTAGGCGACGGGACGCATGCGTCCGCACCCAGTGCGTTCGCACCTGCGGTCCCATCCAGCTGGTCCGCCTATCCGCCCGTCCGTCCGCCCCTGACGTCCGCGTCCGGCGCACCTGAGTTCCTTTCCAGCTCGCGCACGCACCGGCGTCCGTCCGGCGCACCTGAGTTCCTTTCCAGCTCGCGCACGCAGCGCGACCAGATCCTGCCTGGCGCGCGTCCATGCGACTGCAAATGCCGCTCGAGATGAGCTGCGAACGGCTCGAAGAGCGCACGACGACGCTCACGGCGCGGTTACGCACGTCGCGGCAAGACACTGGCCCGTGTTCGACGGTGCGCTTGATCAGCAGACGACGCTCGTCGCCGCTCCGCCTAGGTCGAAGGCGACGTCGCGCCACGCACCCAAGAACATCACGCGATACGTGCCGGGCGGAAAGCGAACCTTGTACTTGCCTGCGCGATAGCGCTCGAGCGCGGTGCGATACGCGGCGCGGAAGCGCCGTAGCGCACCGAGCTCGGCGACGCGGCGCGCGAAGTCGCCACAGGCGATGAGGGGACGCAGCTCTCGACGTGGCTCCACGCTGCGTGGGCGGTCCGTCGGCCGCGCCTTCAGGACCGCCTTGCGACCGAGGACGGTCAGCTTGTTCTGCTTGCGATGCTCGCGAGCGGCATCCTCCGCGGCGCGTACGGCGGCGAGCACTTTTTCGGTCCACTCGTTGTCGCTGAGATGCTCGAAGCCGTCCGGCCTCTGGACTCGCAGCGTGACCGACTCTGGCATCGGCCCATCCTCGCTAAAGAACCCGACTGGCCGTGTGACCTTCCTCGGAGAACCGGAGAGTTGCTGATGGAGCGACGTTGCACCGGGCCAGTCGTTCGCGCGGTCGACGAGATGTGCGGCCACCGGGTTCGCGAGCAGGTAGATGAGCTTGTCGAAACGGTCCTGAGCTTCGACGAGGTAAACGGCACTGGGCTGCTCCGCCGCCCAGAAATTCTCCCAACGCCTCCAGTACGCATTGAGGGACTTCGCGACCATCTTGTGGAAGTGCGCGAGGAAGGCTGGATAGTTGCCGTGATTGTCACGCAGCAAGAGGTGCTCGTGATTGCTCATCGCGATCCATGCGTGGAGCGTGATCCCATAGCGGTCGGCTGCCTCGCCGAGACAGTAGAGGAAGATCTGTTCTACGTGCGCGTCGGGGCGCAAGAGGAGCTGCCGCTGCGTACAGCGACGGCTGATCAGATAGGACCGTCCGGCGACGACTTGGCGAGGAACCGTCACGCTGCCTACATCGGCACGGAGGGGGGTGAGTTGCTTTCATTCCGCTCAGCGCCCGATCAAAAACATCAACTCAGGTGAGCCCGCACCGAGCCGCGCCACGCGAGACATCAACTCAGGCGAGACTGAACCCAGGCGAGGCTGAACCGGAGAACCGGCGAGGCTGAACTGCGGATGAGGCTGAACCGAACCCGCCGAGATTGACGCTGATCCGAGCTTGCCCCTGCAGCCCACCGAGACTCGCGCTTAAGTCCGCCACTGCGCGGCCGTTGGGCAGAGAGGCATGGCCGTCGAATCCGGAGCGCGCGCGTCGAATACCCTCACGGGTGAGCTCCGCAGCAGGCCCCTCGCTGTGCTCCTCGCGGGTGCGTGTGAGCGCGGCACGTCGGGGACGTTTACGTTCCTCCACGGCGCACGGCGCGACACGCTCACCATGCGGCGCGGCATGATCGCCGCCGTGCGCACCACCGAGCCCGTCGCCTACCTCGGCGGAATCCTCTACGAGCTCGGCGCCATCGACACGGCGACGCTGAACGAGACCCTCCAAGAGGTCGCCGTGGCGAAGCGACTCCATGGCGACATCCTCGTCGAACGTGGCTACCTCACCCGCGATCGCATCGACGAAGGCCTCGTCGAGCAGACCCTCCGACAGGTCCACCACCTCTTCTCTCTCCCCGAAGAAACGAAGTGGGCCTTCCGCGAGGACATCGACGAGCTCGCCGGCGCCCGCGACGAAAGCCGTCCCGCCGTAGATACGTGGCAGGCCATCTGGCGCGGACTACGCGACCAACCCGCCGCGCCCCACGTCCAACGCACGCTCGCGAAGATCGATGGCGCCATTCATCTGCGCGAGCTCCAGTCCGTCGGCCGGTTCGGGCTCGCGCCGGAGGAGATCGCGGTCTGTGAGCGTCTCAACGCCCAACCCTCCGCGCTCGCCACGCTCATCGCGACGAGCGGCCTCGCGGTGGAGCGCACCAAGCTCCTCGTCTACCTCCTCGCGCTTGCGCGGTGCATCGTGCGCGTCGATACGCAGCCGGTTGGCCCCATCGAGCTCGGCATCGAAGGCGTCCGCCTTCGTGCCAAGCGCATCAACGAGGAGGATCCCCACACCACGCTCGGCCTCCGCCCCGGCGCATCGCTCGATGCGGCCCGAGCCGCGTTCTTCCGCCTGGCGCGCCTCTGGCACCCCGACAAGATCCCGCCCGCGCTCGCGGAAGTGCGCGCCGAGTGTCAGCACGTCTTCATCCGCGTGGGCGAGGCACATCGTACCCTCACCGAGCTCGGGTCTCGCGTGAACGTCGAAGCGCTCGTCGGCGCCGACAACGCCGTCGCCGCCAATGACTCGGTGATGCCGCCCGCGCCCAGCCGCACCTTGCGCGACGCCGACGCCGCGCTCGCACGCAACGACATCGCCACCGCCGACGCCATCGCGCGCTCGCTCACGAGCGCCGGCGCGGATGGTCCCGCCGCTCGCGCGCTTCTCGCATGGTGCGCGCTCGGTGCCGGTACCAACAACGACCGGCACGTCCTCGAGCGCGGGCTGGCCGCGCTCGACAAGCTCCTCACCGGCGATCCGGACTGCGTGCGCGCGCTCGGCTATCGAGCGCAGCTCCTGAAGCGCATCGGCAAGACCGACGCCGCGCTGCGTGACTACCGCAGGATCGTTCGACTCGATCCCCGCCACGTCGACGCACAGCGCGAGGTCCGCTTGAGTGAGATCCGACGCCGAGCATCATCCGCCGAGATGAAGGCGGTCGACCCGCGCCGGTCGCCATCACGCGAGATGCACGCACAGCCCATGCCTGCGATGCCGGCGCAGCGGTCGGCACCATCGAGCTCTTCGACGCCGGCGATCCCCGTGCCACCTGCACCTGTCGTCATCGCCGCACCGGAACGCCAGACGCCCGATGACGCGTCGGTGCGATCAGGCTTGCGACGCCTGTTGGCACGCGTCGCGGGCAACAAGTAGCGCGGACCGGCGCGCCGCTCGCTCCTGCGCCGCAGACGTGCGCAACTCTCCGACGAAACGAGCGTGTTCCGGCGCGCGCGGTGAGGTCGGCGTCGTTTATCCGTGTAAGGATAAGGAGATGTCGTCGCCCTCCGGCCTTCGCAGCGCCCCGATCGCGTCGGGAACGCTGAGCGGCGTGCCCCTCGCTCACGCGCTCGTCTACATCCGTAACAAGCGCCTTTCGGGCGTCCTCGAGCTGCGCGCCACGGCGGAACGTCACGCATGGCTCGCGTTCTGGCGAGGGCTTGTCGTGTCGAGCATGACGACGCCGACCGTCGCTCGCTTCGGCACGGTCGTCTACGAGCTCGGGATGATCGACGGCGCGACGCTCGACGAGAGCACCATCGAATCGGCGAAGAGCAAGCGACCGCAGATGGACGTCCTCCTCGAGCGCGGCGCGATCACGTCGGCGCAGCGCGACGAGGTTCTCATCGAGCAAGCCCGGCGCCGCGTGCATCACCTGTTCACGCTGCCGCCCGCGACGACGTTCACGTTCCGCGAAGGAAGCCCGAGCACGAGTGAGCCTTCGATCGCCGTCGACGTGCTCGCGCCTGTGTGGCGTGGTCTCTGCGATTTCCCGCCTGACGGCCGCTCCGCCGAGGTGCTCGCGCGCGTGGGTAACCATCCGTTGCGTCTTGTCAGCGAGGCGGTCATCGAGCGCGCCGAGCTGAAGCCCGCAGAGGTTGCGCTGCTCGAAGCACTGGCCAGGAAGCCGATGACTCTCGGACAGATGCGCGTGGCCGCCGCGTTGCCGGCAGCGCGCGTCGATCTGCTCGCGTACCTCCTCGTGATCACGCGCTGCGTCGAGGTCGAAGGCGCCGCGCGCGCTCCGCTCCCGAGCGCTGCGATGTGGGCGGCAGCCACGGTCTCGCGGAATCCCTCGTCGAATCAAGGAGACGGGGGGAACCCAGGAGCGGGCGGCGCCGCTGCTGGAGAGGCCGGAGCCGCCGGAGCCGAGGCCGAGCGGCCGGTCCCGTCGACGTCGACCGATCGACTCACCGCCGCGGCGCACGCTGCCGCTGTCCTCGGGCCCGAGCAGCTGGGCGTCGCAGGGATCAAGCGACGCGCAGCGGGGCTCGCTACCGAGACACCGTTCGCTACGCTCGGCCTCGTGGAGGGCGCATCGCCGGAGGCCGCGCGCGCTGCGTTCTTCCGTCTCGGCAAGCTCTGGCACCCCGATCGACTTCCCGCCGGGCTCGAAAACGTTCGCGCAGACGCTGAACGCATCTACGCGCACATGACCCAAGCGCATCGCCTTCTCACGGATCCGAAGGCGCGGCCTGCCGTCGTCTCTCGATAGTCGCCATTGGCCTTGCTAGCATGTCGCCCATGCCCGAAGCGTCGGATGAACGAGCGGCGCCTTCGGCGACCGGCACGCTCGCGTCTCGTCCGCTCGTTCATCTGCTCGTCTACGCGCGCAATCGTCGTCTGACCGGCTCACTCGAGCTGCGCGCCGAAGACGGCCGTAGCGGCACCATCACCCTGTGGCGCGGTCGCATCCACGATGCGCGCACGCAGCCGCCGGTCGCGTATTTCGGAGCTGTGGCCTATGAGCTCGGCCACATCGACACGCCGACGCTCGACGCAACGCTCCTCGAGATCTCCAAGTCGAAGCGCCTCCACGGCGAGGTCCTCGTCGACCGAGGCGCGATCACGCGCACCGTGCGCGATCAGATCCTCTCCGAGCAAATGTGCCGGAAGATCCATCACATGTTCTCGCTGCCGCCCGAGGCGACGTTCGCGTTCTACGAGGCCAAGCCGAGCACGCAAGAGCCGGCATTCACGCTCGATCCCATCAAGCCGACCTGGCTCGGTTTGCGCGCGCATCCTCCTCTCGAGAGCGTCCGCGAGGTGATCGCACGCTTCGAGAAGACGACGCTGCGCATGTCGAACGAGGGACCCGCGGGCCGGGCGGGACTCGACGCCGACGAGCTCGCGCTCTGCGACGCGCTGACGTGGAAGCCGATGACGCTCGCGCAGCTCCGCGCAGCTGCCACGATTCCGCAGGCGCGCGTCGATCTCCTCGTCTACCTGCTCGTCATCACGAAGTGCGCGGAGCCGGCACCCGCTCCGGCATCGTCGCCGGCGATGCCCGCGGTCACGGCCTCCAGGGCGAGCATGCCCGCGATACGCAAATCGCAGCCAAGCATGCCGGCGGTACGTGAATCGCAGTCGAGCATGCCCGCGGTGCGCGCGTCACAACCGGCGATCAATGCCGCCAAACCCACTCCCGAGTCCGGCGAGGTTCGGGTCTCGATGTCGTTCCGCGTTCCGTCGGCGCCGGCGATACGGACGAGCGGCGGCTCGAGCCCACGGATCGCTGCGCAGGTCACGCCGGTGTTCTCGCCCGCCGATCTCGGTGCGGTCGGCATCGCGCATCGAGCGGCGACGATCGAGAACGAGGACCCGTTCACGGCGCTCGGGATCCCTGACGGGTCATCCGTGGAAGCCGCGCGCGCCGCGTATTTCCGGCTCTCCAAGCTTTGGCATCCCGATCGGCTGCCGGCGGATCTCGCGCCGTTTCGCATGGAGGTCGAGAAGGTCTACGAGCACATGACCCGCGCGCATCGGACGCTCACCGATCCCGATGCTCGTCGCGACTACCTCGCGACCGGAGCGGCAAGCGGTCCGCGCGGGTCGGCGCCGGCTGCGGCACGTCCGCGCGCCGAGATGCTCCGCGAGATCGATCACGCGCTCACGAAGCGGGAGTTCCACGCTGCCGAGGCGGCGAGCCGTCAGCTGGCGAGCGCGGATCCGGACGACTCCGAGGCGCAGGCGCTCGTCGCCTGGGCCTCGACGCTGGCCGGCGAAGCGTCGGAGGACACGCTTCGCGCTGCGCTGCCTATGCTCGACCGTGCGGTGAACCGCGATCGGCAGTGCGAGCGAGCTCACTACTACCGGGGCATGGTCCACAAGCGTCTCGGCGGGAACGCCGCGGCTTTTCGCGACTTCACGCGGGTCGTGAACCTGAATCCGAAACACGTCGACGCGCAGCGCGAGATCCGCATCTTCGAGATGCGCGCGCGCAAGGGGTCCGGCGAGCACGCGCTCGACGCGCTCATCTCGAAGGCGAAGAAGAAGTAGCGGCCGCGCCGGCACGTCGATCCGCGGAGTTAGCATCAACCCAGGTGCGTCGTAGGTCGGGCCTCTCCGCGGCGTTTTCATCAACCCAGGCGCGTTCCAAATGGGCGCCTCGGACCGGCTTTCCATCAACCAAGGAGAGTCGCCGCGAACCAAGGAGAGTCGCCGCGAGAGCACGCGCGACCGAAAATCGCGGCTCGGTGGCGATCGGGCTGTGCTTCCGCTTAACTGAATCGCCATTCAGTTTCGGCTTGACGCAGCGCACCACGCACCCCACGATGAAGCCATCGAGGATCCCCCGATCCGTCGAACGCTGTACCTGACGCATCGTCGGCAGGTCGCCCGAAGGAGCTGCGCACGTGACGAAGCCGATCCAGACCATCAATCGCTACAAGGCCGATCTTCGCGAGTTCCAGTTCCTCCTCTTCGAGCAGTTCAAGCTCGGCGAGCTGCTCGGCAAGGCGCCGTACGATGCGTGGGGCGAAGAAGAAGTCCGCTCTTCCCTCGCCGAGTGTTACCGCTTCGCGCGCGAGGTCCTCGGACCGCTCAACGTCGTCGGCGACATCCAGGGCTGCAAGCTCGAGAACGGCCACGTCATCACGCCGACCGGCTTCAAGGACGCTTGGAAGAAGCTCTACGAAGCCGGCTGGAAGTCGATCGGCGTTCCCCCCGAGCTCGGCGGCGCCGGCGCACCGCGCACGCTCCAAGTCCTCGTCGAGGAGATGCTCTCCGGCGCGAACGCGGCGTTCAACATGTACCCAGGCCTCGCCTACGGCGCCGCCGAGGTCATCGAGCAGTTCGGCACCGCGGATCAGAAGCACAAGTTCGCCGAGCACATGTTCAACGGCAAGTGGGGCGGCACCATGTGCCTGACCGAGCCGCACGCCGGCACCGACGTCGGCAGCGCCAAGACCACCGCATCACGCAACGCCGACGGCAGCTACAACGTCCGCGGCACCAAGATCTTCATCTCCGGCGGCGACCACGATCTCGCCGAGAACGTCATCCACCTCGTCCTCGCTCGCGTCGACGGCGCGCCCGCCGGCACGAAGGGCCTCACGCTCTTCATCGTCCCGAAGTACTCGATCAAGGAAGACGGGACGCTCGGTGAGTCGAACGACGTTCACGTCGCTTCGCTCGAGCACAAGATGGGCATCAACGGCTCGGCCACGTGCGTGCTGAACTTCGGCGACAACGGCAAGTGCATCGGCTGGCCGGTCGGCGGCGAAGAGAAGCTCAATCAAGGCATGCCGCAGATGTTCAAGCTGATGAACGCCGCGCGCATCTCGGTCGGCGTCCAGGGCGTCGCCGTCGCGTCGAGCGCATTCCTCAACGCGCTCGACTATGCGAAGGAGCGCAAGCAGGGCGCGAGCATCACGCACTGGAAGGACGCCACCGCACCGCGCGTCCCGATCATCGAGCATGCCGACGTGCGCCGCATGCTCATCCAGATGAAGGCCACCGTCGAGGGCATCCGCGCGCTCGCCGTGAAGCTCACGATGCACCAGGACCAGGTCTACGTGTACCAGGGCAAGGACGAGGCGAAGGCCGCGTACCACCAGGGGCAGGTCGACCTCCTCGTTCCGCTCGTCAAAGCCTACGGCTCCGATCAGGGCTTCCGCATCTGCGAGACCGCCATCCAGACCTACGGCGGCGCCGGCTACACGCGCGACTATCCCGTCGAGCAGTACTGCCGCGATGCGAAGATCTTCAGCATCTACGAAGGCACGAACCACATCCAGGCCATGGACCTCGTGGGCCGCAAGCTCGGTCAAGCGGGCGGCGCCAATCTCCAGGCCTTCCTCGGCGACATCGCGAAGTTCGTCGCCGCCAACTCCGCGCACGCGACGCTCGGCTCCGCCGTGAAGAAGCTCGGCGCCGCGCAAGAAGCCGTCGCCGGCACTGCGATGCGCCTCCTCATGTGGTTCCAGAGCGGCCAGGTCGCGCTGGTCCCGCTCTCGGCAAATCGCTTCTGCGAGATGATGAGCGAGCTCACCGTCGCGTGGCAGCTGCTCGAAGGCGCCGTCGTCGCCGAGCAGGCGAAGGGCAACGCGACTGCCGCCGAGGGGCACCCCGACCATGCGTTCTACGCCGGCAAAGTCCAAGCGGCGCTCTGGTTCGCGCGCAACGTCCTCCCCGGCGTCGAGCACAAGGCACAGCTCCTCGGTGAAGAGGACAAGTCCGCGCTCGACATGCCGGACGCCGGCTTCGCGACCGTCTGACACGAACGACACGAACGACACGAACGACGCGGGACGCGCGCATCAACGAACGCCGCTGAACTTCGTCTGCCCCTGGTGCGCGCTTTCGAGCTTGCGCCAGGCGGCATCGAGCGCGGCGTACGTCGAGTCGGAAGCGACGGCGGTGCCTGCACCGCTGCCGCTGTTGCCCATCGTGTGGAAGCCGGCGAAGCCATCGCTGTATGCGCTCTCGAGCGTCCAGCCCACCACGCGATCGAACGCTGCGAGATCGCCGCGGCTGCCGTAGTACGCGCTGCTCGGCGTCTGCGACGTATCGACATCGATCATCATGCGCGTCATCGGGACGCCGAGCTTGCCGTGGTACCAGGACTTCATGTGCGCGACGGTGGCTGCCTCTTCGGCGTGCGTCTGACGGCCGTTGGCGTACGTCGCCATGAGCAACGTGGCGTGCGACGTCACGAAGCGGAGATTGCCGGCATGCTCCTCGGCGACGGGCTGCGGTGAC